>JADFZC010000065.1:9439-10640 GCA_015232735.1 Oligoflexales bacterium
TCCTAAGGCGCTTTCAGCGCCTTAGGACTAATTACCCGGAAAAACCGCAGATGGGTCTTCCGATCCTTTCAATTTACCTTTTAGTTCAATTTTGCTGAAGCGAAACAAAGTTCAAAGAATTAAAAAAAATTCTTTCAATATTTATTTTTCCCAGATATAAATTAATTATATCCCTTGCATAGATAATAAGAATGAGAGGATGCTCTTAATACTTTCCCTGAAGAGGAAAGAAGCAATGATGCATGTATCAACAGAAGTTCTTGCTACAGTTTCAGTACTGCTTGGGTATTGCCTTATCAAATTGGCTGAAGGAAGGCTTCACAGAAGCAATTATAAGTTTCTCATAAAGGAGGGAGCCGAGGAGCTTGTACCCAAATTGATGCGGGCATATTATAACACAACGAATTTACTTCTGATAATCGCCCTTATTGAAAAATTTTCCAAAGAGGAAAAAGTAGAGTCGAACTTGCAGATCATAGGAGTGGCGCTGCTTTTTATCGCTGTGATATTAAGGGCATGGGCAATAAACTCTTTGGGAAGATACTGGTCGATGCGCTGTCTTTTTCTTCCTGGGTTTCCGCGAATACAAGATGGCCCCTTCAGGTTTTTGAAACACCCGGAATATGTTTCCCGGATCATTGAGGGAGCTGGTTTATGTCTCTTTCTGGGCGCCTTTTTCTCTTTTTTGCCATTCGTGATAATTAATCTGTTTATCATGTTTAAAATCACTAGGATAGAAGGACGGCAATTATCGGAAATCTCGACAGTGCTAAGAAGGCCGCAAATTTTAAAAAAGTTTTGAAAAAAACATCTTTTTTTATATTTCCTTCCAAAACTTGACCTAATGTTAATCCTAAAGTAGATTTTTAGTTCTTTTATTTCTATGAATGCCCTTTGGAGGATTTAATGTTAAGACTTTTTCTTTCAGACATCGCCTATGCCGCAGGGGAGACTCAGACTCCAAGTATGGTGGAGATGCTTATTTTGCCGCTTGGTTTTTTATTTATAATGTATTTTCTCATTATTCGGCCACAGCAAAAAAAACAAAAAGAGCATCAAGATCTTTTAGGTAATCTGAAAGCTGGGGATGAAGTGATTACTTCCGGAGGAATAATTGGGCGTATAAAGTCGGTAACAGAGGGCTTCATAAATTTGGAGATATCTTCAAATACTTGTATTAAAATTACGCGTCAAAGCGTTG
>JADFZC010000790.1 GCA_015232735.1 Oligoflexales bacterium
TCATTAAGCTATACAAGCTATTATCAATTCTCCCCCGACCTGAAATATGTACATTATCTGGTACTTAAGAATCCATTTAAGGAACAGTTTTTTTATGAAAAGAGGCAGGGCAGGATTGAACTGTATCCGAGCACTCCCGGAGAACTGTCTGCTTATTCCCTTATGTTTTTTCTCGAAAAGTCGACCTGCCCGACTTCAAATGAATCTCTGTTCTGGATTTTTGACGTTTCCAACAAGGCTCATCTGGAAAGAGTGGAGAATGCCATTACGTTGAAATTTCCCGACATTGAACTTAAGACGGGAGGAAACTTTCTGCAACAGCTTATCGATATATTTTACATATCTTACCTGGAAATATTTGCGGAAATCTTTTTTGCTCCTTTTACTCCCGAATTCTGGAAGGAGATCATTACAGGTCTCCACTATACAGGCGATCAAAATGAGGCCAGCCTGACAAATGTCCTTTCAAATGGAAAGGAGACCTGTCTGTCCAAGGAGGGATTCCGTGCAATTGAAAAATCGGTGGAGATACCTCAATCCATTCAACTCATCCTTCAGAAAAAGAAATAAGATCTGTTACGCCGGATCAGTCTGAAAATTTCCCGTGATGCTGGTCTGATCATCTGAAAAAAAACAGTTCACCGCCATCAGGACCGATAAAAAAATTTACAGCCCCCAGACTTTTGCCCGCATCGGAAAAATACACGTCCTGCAGCGTGTTCGCCTTAATCTGCAAACTTGCGTATTCTTTCATGAACGGATCGTCACTTTCAGGATCAGTCCCTTCCGCGAGCATAAGGGATTTCATCGGCCCGCTCATTTTGCCGCTGTCAACCATCCAGAGTTTACCGCTGGACATGAGCCAGATGACATTGCGAAGTTCATACGAACGGTCACTGGTCGTAAAGGGGCTGTTTTCACCATGCCCCGTGTTGATGGCCAAATCCCTTGGATACTCCTTTGCATGAAAGACAATCCCGATATCGGCAGTTTTTCCGTTTTCGAACGAAAAAACATGGCCGTGAAAAAGATCCTCCTCGCTTAAAACAATGCCCGCCTCAAGGGAGGCCGCCTCGATTTTTCGAAACATGTTTTTGAAAAAAAGGTTCAGGCTTTTTTCAGTGAAAACCCAGGCATCCTGGGAGACGCCGCCGCTGCTTTTCGATAAAATATCCCTTTCTATCCCGACAATTTTCTTATGATCATTTTTCGTGAAACGATTCAGAAGTTCATCGGCGCTGACTCCATCGAGCCTGCAGGCGGCCATCGGACGGACTGAGGACGGGGGATCGTTTCGAGACAGGGCGTAAAGCAACTCCCTTACTGTTTCCTGCCGATCGGACTGGCTGGCCGAAGATCCGGACGAAATCCCTGTTTCCCGAAATTCATATTTACCTTCCGCATTTCTTAACGCATCCTCAAAAGAAGTGCTTTTGAGTCTTCGCATGAATGTCACATTTGAAAGGCACCTTAAGAAGCAGTGGCCGCCGTCCGGATGATCGGCGTGCGACCTTCTTGCAAGATTTGCCTCGCTCACACAAGTGAAACCTGTCCAGCACTCGCGGTCAGGCTTTATCAGCTTTCCAGCATGGCCGATAAGATTCCTGCCTGACACGATCAGTGCGCTGGCGAGGCCGCCAAGGTAATTAGTCGCTGGCGCTTTCAGCGCCAGCGACGTATCCTGGCAAGCGAAGCTTGCATAGGATCTGTTATATATCCGACTCAGGTTGTTCATTGATTGATAGCCTCCCACTTTTAACCGTCAAACCTGGATAACATATATTGGCCAGCCAGTCAATATAATTGAAAAGACTTAATATTTACAATATGTTGTCATTAAATATTTTGATGAAGCATGACATTATGGCGGCTACTTGCAGCTATTTTTTGCGCGCTATCATATAAGTATAGTGAAGAATCTGCTGGATTTTTGACATCCTTCACTTCGTTCAGGATGACGATTTAAAGGAATCAACATTATGGTCCACTAATGGATCCAACCTCTCTATAGTGAAACAATAGGGGAAAAGGGCACGCTCAAGCGAAAGTCAAATCAAGTTGTAAAATTTCCCGGTCTTTTTGGAACATGGCTGTCAAAGCACTTTTCAACCTCCTCCCTGGTAAAAAACTTCTTCTTGCACTTGTTGCATACGTATTTTGCCCCATCGCGCTTGAACTTGTCGCTTTTCACCCTATCGGCCACCTTGGGATTCGTCGTGTTCATATGATCTCCTTCAGAAAGATATCCTATAGATAGTATATTATATCAACCTGACAGGAAATACCTATGTAAATCCCTT
>JADFZC010000791.1 GCA_015232735.1 Oligoflexales bacterium
GCCTAATAAAGGTTTTGGCTGGATATCTCCTTCAGGGGTCAAGCTCGGATATGGAGTAATAAGTGTAAAAAGCGGGGATTCTGAGGAAACCGTGGAAGAAAGCGGGGATTCGGAGGAAATTGACAGAAAGGGCAATATCAAGACGGCGACAATCACTGCCGAAGGGCGGTTTTTCCGATTCATGGCCGGCCTGGGGCTCGGCATTCAACGATCAGAGATTAAAGGCGAAGATGAGGAAAAAGGGCTTCAGCAGCACTATTATTTAACAAGTCCGATATTTGAAATAAATCTGCATTTCAGACTCATTGGGGGTTTGTTTGCGGGCGCTGTCTACAGAGTGCAGGCCGGAAAGGGTGCGAACTACTCCCGTGCGGACCAGAATAAAAATGTGGTTATGACGAGTGTCGCCCCCTCGCTGATCTACCGTTCCATTTTTGGCGGCAGGATCGCCTTGTTCATTGAGGCTGCGCAATTCAGGAACACCAATAAGACAGAGAGAACCGTCTTGATCAATAGCATCGCGCTCGGCGCCAGATATACGCCGAACGGGACCTGATATTGTTTCAGGCGTCTTGACTGAAAAATATGTGACTTGAAACACACGGTTTTGAATTCATATTGAGGTATTCATGAAATACTTGGAACTTAAGAAGATCACGAAGCAAAAAATCATTCTCGCCGCATCCCTGGCGTCGGCCCTGGTCCTCATTCTTTTTGTTCTGGTACGCTGCAGCGTTGAAGAGGGTTCCGAATGTCTTCCAACCGCAAAAAACAACAACTGCCAGGGTACGGCCACCAATACAGGCGGCACGGGCAGTACGACCACATCCTCCGGCGGCAACACGGATTCGGCCGCGACGACAAAGCCGCAATTTACAAACACCGCGGTGACCATTTCCCAGCAGGGTCCGCACGGCGCAGTCGTAGGCTGGGAGCGGGCGACCGACAACAAAACCGCGCAGGCGGATCTGCTCTACCGGGTCGTATATTCACTGAGCGCCGACAATATAACAATAACATCGGCTGATACCCCTGTTCCCAGCAATGTCATCCTGAAACAGGACTGGACCAAGGACATCACCTCCTTGTCCCTTTCAGATCTTTCCGCCTCCACCGACTATTACGTTGCGGTTTTTGCCAAGGATGGCGATGGCGAGGTCTCGATGATCGGGCCACAGAAAATAACAACGTCATCGGATGGATCACCGACTACAGGAACAGCGATCGCGTTTTCATCAACAACAGCCACATCGGTCACGGTGAGCTGGGGTGCCGCTACCGACGACGTGACGCCCGCTGCATCCCTGAAATACCGTCTTGTCAGGGCTTCAACGACGACCGCCATCGACACCGTGGCTGAAGTTGCCGCTGACACGCTCGCCAGCGATGTGACTCTTGTGGTTGACTGGACCGCCGCGCTTACAAGCAAGGCGGTAACCTCCCTTGCGTCAGCGACCTCCTACGCATTCGCCGTTGCGGTCAAGGATGACTATGGGAACAAGGGGTTATATACCCCGGCGACAATGACAACCCTCGACAGCACGGCGCCAACAATCGGGACGACCCTTGCAGCATCGTCGGTAAGCGACTACACCCTGACCATAGGCTGGGGAGAGGCGTCCGATAATTTGACAGCCAAGTCCAAGTTGAAGTATCGGCTTGTCAAGGCCTCTTCTTCAGAGGCCATAGACACCATAGCCGAGGTGGACGCCATCTCTGGCGCAGACCTTTTGATGGATTATACCGAAGCGACTTTGAGCAAAAACGTGACATCCCTCTCGCAGAACACCCAGTACTATTTTAGCGTGGTCGTTCAGGATGAAGCTGGAAACAAGGCGATTTACACACCCATAAGTTCCACGACCACGAATGATTTCCCTGTCGCCGGCACCCTCAGTAATTTGCGCGCAAGTCAAATGCAAGAAGGGTTTTGTTCAGGGCTAACGTATCTTAATTCTCTTGACTTCTGGATTTTTTTAAATCCAAGCTAAATTCAAAAAGCTAAAAACGAAATGCTTAAAGTCGAAATGGATTTTTTATCTTGTGCCCGACTTTTGGCCTTTGCCTTTTCGTTTTTTGCATTTCGCTTTTAACTTACTCTGACTGACGAGCCTTGCCTCTAGCCATTGCCACGATCTTTCCAGGAGTTGCCTGAGACACAAAATTTTCATTGCTGAAATGATCGACATAACGATATATAAGAGGAAGTTTCATTCTTTTTGCACGTAGGAGCGTCTCACTTGGGAAAGAAGAACGATCGACCTGAAATCATGGAATTCGGGGATTTTCAGACACCGCTG
>JADFZC010000792.1 GCA_015232735.1 Oligoflexales bacterium
ATATATTACTATATCACTCGGGAGTTTCCCCGCCGGCAGAAATAACCATGCCGGTTTTCCGTCGTCCACGAAGCCTCTTTTTGAGACTAAAAATGGATAATGAGGGCTCTTATATCCTTATAAAAAACACTTTTCAATCCGGTAAGATGACATACCCATCGCCGGAAGTCTAACTTATGGATTATCGATATGATATTTAGAGGGGATGCAATAAGATCGCAGAACCATTTTTCTATCTGCCTATCGCTGAAGCGCCTGGACAGGCCATACACTGCGCAACCCATCCCTGAGCGTATACCGGGATATTCGCACAAAAACCGGCACATGTGCCGGGGGCAACTACTCCATTGGTCCCGGCTCCAGGACACTGGCTGCAGTTGGCAATCCATCCTTGTGAACCGACAGGAACGTCCCTGCAAAATGCGGCGCAAGCGTTACCTGAATCAGCAACTCCAGTGGTTTGTGTGGATGTTACAATAACGCTGCCAGCTGGTGTTGGGGTATATATTCCCGTAGGGGTTTGCGTAGTATATACTGTGGATGTGGGAATTGGCTGCGGTGTTGAGTACATGGTAGGCGCTGGAGCTGGCTGTTGGTAAAAACCATTTGCACCGGTTTGAGTCGAACCTGGATTATTTCCGGCAGTTTTTGATATTTCTCCATCGCCTTGCATTCCATCATTTTCAATGCCGCTTTTGCCTTGTTTTCCCTTGGTGTCGACAGGTCTTTCATCTTCCTGCACTTTGGATGTGCCGCCACCATCGCTTTTCTTTGATTGGCCCAGATCCATGGAACAGGAAAATGCAAGGCCTGCTGTCAAAAGTATGACAAAACGTAGATATCTGACGTGATTTGACATGAAAACCCCTTAAATAGATTTGCGTTGAATCTGTATGCATCGGTATACAGAAAAAAACCTGATTTCCCAAAAATATCGGTTGATAAGCAGTGTCAGAATATCAGCTCAGGGAGCGAAAAGAGCCGGGTTCCGATTTGAATCCACAGTAACAGCGCAAAATATCATGCAAAATAAGAACCAATTTGAATGTTTTTGGATTTTGATGCCTGCAGCCATGGGCGCAGCTGGTGTCTTTTGGAAATGCAATTGATTAATATGACATGAAGATTGACAATCTTTTTGTCGCTTTCAATTTCCTCCAAAAAGTTTTTTTGCGTGAAAAATAGAACGACGCCGTTGGGATTTATCCGGCGTTTTGTGAAAACCTTTTTCAGCTGGTGTAAAATTTTTTTGTCATCATAATATAAAACGTTCCAGCTGCCTGTTCAGCTGGGCTGATTCATTCATCAACTCTTTCGAGGCGGAGTATGCTTCGGCTGCATTCGTCTTGCTTGAAATCGTTACTGATTCAATCTGTCTTAAAGAATCCGATATCTTTGCGATGCTGTCGGCCTGTGCGCGGGATGCATCTACAATGGTTCGAACCCTACTGTCAATATCATTGACCTGAATGGCCATCTGTTCGAATGATCCCATTGTATCCTTTGCTATGGCTGTACCTTTCTCCACTTTTGACATCGAATCCTGTATCATTTGAGACGTCTCCTGAGCGGCCTTGGCGCTTCTTGCTGCGAGGTTCCGCACTTCCTCGGCCACAACCGCAAACCCCCGGCCGTGCTGTCCTGCCCTCGCGGCTTCAACAGCGGCATTTAACGCCAGAAGGTTTGTCTGAAAAGCTATGCTGTCAATTACCTTTATAATATTTTGAATCTGGCTGCTTGCTGCCTTGATTCCCTCCATCGCCTCCACCATGTTTTGCATTTTCTGGGTTCCTGTCTTGGCATCCCTTTGAGCCTTCTCTGTAAGATTATGTGTTTCAACCACAACATCGGAATTGTTGCTGGTCTTTGAGCTTATCAACTCCATGGAATCTGAAATCTGCTTCAAAGAGGATGCCTGCGTCGAAGCGCCTTCGGAAAGAGTGTTGCTGAACGATGAGATCTTGTCCGAGCTTTCCCCGACTTTCCTTGCATTGTCCTGCACACCGCATATGATGCTCTTAAGGCTGTCCTTCATCTCTCGAAGGGCCTTGCCCAGCAAATCATCTTCTGAAGCCAGCGTCACGTCTTTGGTCAGGTCGCCGGCCGATATTGACGCGGCAAACTCATTACGTTTTTTCTGAACAGTCAGAACATCATTGAAAGCCAGAGCCATCCTTCCTATCTCATCTTCGGACCTGATATGCAGCGGCTCGTGAGACTTGCCCCCCGCGAGGATTTCCATGGCGGCTGTCATCTGCCTGATGGGTGCCGTGATTTTTCCCGATATCAGAAATCCGACA
>JADFZC010000793.1 GCA_015232735.1 Oligoflexales bacterium
CATGAATCATTGATTGATGGAGACAGGCAGAAACTTTCCCGTGTCTTTTTAAATATTATTTCCAACGCATTTCAGGCCGTGGAAGATGAGAGCCGTCTCTGGTTTACGACGAAAGAAAATATTACAGATGGAGTCATTGAATTTTGCATTGGAAACAGCGGCTCATATATAGACGAAAAAAGTCTTCCCCATCTTTTTGATGAGTTTTTTTCAAGCAAGAAGCCGGGAGGAACAGGTCTTGGACTGGCCATATCCAGAAAGCTCATAGTGGATCATGGCGGAAGGATTTGGTGTGAGTCGTCCAAGGCAAAAAGAAGGGTTGAGTTTTATTTTACAATTCCGGTTGCCCTCGGCCATAAAACTTGTTTCAGCGGAAAACTTCCTGAAGTAAGCCTGGATCTTTTAAAACCAGGGGATCAGTCATTTGCCTTGGCAGAAAATGATGATTGAACTGAAAATGAAAATGAGATTTTGAAAATGCAGGATGCTGTCGAGAAATGCTTGAGATTCAGGACAAAGGCCGTCAAACTGGGTTTTATTGACGATGAGGCATTATACAGGAAGAGCTTCCAGGAGATATTTAATTCAATGAAGCCGTTGAACTCACTTGTGGAACTTCACATGTTTTCCGAAAGCAAGGCTGTTGTCGATCAGTTTGTGAAGCGGGATGGACTTGACGTTATCATATGCGATATTGATTTGGGAGAATCTTCGATCAATGGATTTCAGCTTGTGGGCAGACTTAGAGATCTGGGGTATAAAAACCCTGTGTGTATCCATACCAACAGGCTGGCCAGTGCTGAAAGCGGGAATCTTCTCTCATCAGATGGGGATGTGTATATTCCGAAACCCTTGAAAAAAGGTGATCTGATAAGATTTCTGTACAAATCATTAGTTGAAGTTGGGAACAATGATGTTTTTCCGGTGAATGCTCCCAATACCTCTCAGCCTCAGCCTATTTCATAAATTTCACCATATTTTTTTTCAAGATAATTGCAGAAAAATATTGGATCTATCGGCTTACCTGTAATTTCCTTGATAAGCATGGAAGCATCTAATGTGTTCGCTCTTTTATAAATATTTTTATCCAGCCACTCAATGATTTCACTGATTTTTTCCTGGGCAATGAGGATATCAAAAGGACCGATTTCCGATTCCATGGCGTAGGCATATTGGGATGAATAGACATGCCCCAGCGCATAGGAGGGAAAATAGCCGAAAAGTCCCCATGCCCAGTGGATATCCTGCAGTATGCCTTCATTGTCGTCTTTAGGCTGGATATCGAAATAGTCTCTGTATTTGCTGCTCCATGCGTCTTTCAAGTCATCTGTTTTCAGGTCACCTCCGAGGAGCGCCTTCTCAAGTTCATACCTTATCACTATATGAATACAGTATGTTACTTCATCTGAATTAAGTCTGATTGGATCGATATTTATCCTGTTGACTGTTTTGTAGAATGTTAAGTCATCAATTGCGTCAAGGGATGGAAATTTTTTTCTGAAGTTTAAAAGCCATCTTGTTAAAAATGGCTTCGACATTGCGATCTTTTTTTCCCAAAAAAGGGCGGAAGATTCATGAAATCCGGCCGATGGCGTCTCGCCGATAGGCAGGCCGTAGAGCTCAAGAGGAAGACCTTTTTCGTATAAAAAGTGACCAAGTTCATGTGCGGAAGAAAGAAATGATGAGATGAAATTTCGTTCGTCAAATCTGGTCGTAATACGAAAGTCCCGGGGGCCCAGCCTTTGGCAGAAGGGATGCGAAGAAGTTGCAAAGAGGCCGTCACTCTGGTTGAACGACAGATATTCAGCCAGGCAGTTTGCCATCTCTTTTTGAAAATCAGTCGGATATAATTCGTTTTTAAAATTATGGCTGACTGGGGTTTTGTTTCTTATGGCGGAAATGAATGGGACGAGGAACTTCTTGAGCGTATCAAATATGTAATCGATTTCAGAAAGACTGAGCGAGCGTTCGTTTTCCTGGATTAGCGCCTCGTACCTGTGATTCTCATATCCCCAGAAATCGGATTTCATTCTTTGGATCTGGCACATTTTATTCAAGGAATTTTTAAATAAGCTCCATGAGTTTTTTTCACGGGCCTTTTCCCATTCGGATGTGGCAAGTGAAATAGTCTCAGCCATCTCCTTGACAAATTTGACAGGAAGTTTTTTTATCCTGTCAAATTTTTGGCGCGACAGCCTCACTTGCACCTTTACCGGATCATTTTCATCAAGGGCAGAGGTTTCATTTTCAGCGGCCGAGAGAAGCCGTTCATACTTTTTTGAAGCTTTTTCTTTATGGA
>JADFZC010000794.1 GCA_015232735.1 Oligoflexales bacterium
CTGACCTGTTTGTCGCTTGACATTTCCTCCGGTGCACCGAAAATCGCCATTATCCCGTCGCCAAGAAATTTGTCTATTGTGCCATTGTGAGCGAATATTATCTTGGTCATCATGTTAAAATATGAATTCAGGATCTCTGAAATTATGTAAGGCCCCATCTCTTCAGCCTTATCCGTGAAGTCCATAAGATTGGCAAAAAGTATTGTCACGTCCATCAGCTTTGGCTTGTCTTCAAGGACTTTTTTTCCTGAGCATATGTCAGCTACCAATCTGCGGGGCAAAAATCTTTTAAGCACATTTTCAGAAATATCCTTGTTTAGTGCATCGATTTTTTCTGCACTTTCTTTCAGCTTTATCATATTTTCAACAGTGTTTAAAAGCTCCGTTTCATCGAATGGCTTTCCAATATAGGCATGAGCTCCTTTTTTTGTCGCAATTGACTTGCTGATCTCATCGCTTTTTGCTGTCAGCATGATCGTCGGTATGGTTGAAAGCCGTTTGTCTTTTGCCATGCATTCGAGCATCTCAATGCCTGAGACTACCGGCATCATCCAATCTATTATCGCTAGATCCGGTCTTAGCTCTGTTGCCTTATATAATCCCTCATCCCCGTCATTTGCGGTAGCCACCCTGTAGGATTTTTTTCTCAGGATTTTTGCGATCAGTTTTCTCATTTCTTTCAGATCGTCGACGACAAGTATCAGCCTTCCCTTTTCCGCTGCCAATTTTTCATCAGATTTGAGAGGTTCATCGTCCTTTTCATCCTCGAAGTCCATCAAGTAATCGTCCTTTGGCAAGTAGTTTGTAAGATCCGTATCATGATGGCCCGCGGATTTATGGGCATTTTTAAATTTTTGCAGATCAGCCATCAAGTCCTTGAGATCGATCGGCTTTACATATATTTTGGTCACTTTTGCGTTATTTATGATTTTATTGGTATCATCTATATAGGTGTAACCTGTCATTATAAGCCTTATTGTTTCTGGCGATTTCTCCGCAACCTCCACAAGAAAGTCAATTCCCTTTTCATCTTTCAGATAGAAATCACAAAGAATGGATATGAACCTGAACTCGGTGAAGAGCTTTCTTGCCTCATCGATTGTCGTTGCAGTACTGACTTTATATCCGGCAACTTCAAGTCTCCTTTTCAAATAAAACAGGACTTCATCGTCATCGTCAATTATCAAAATATCGTTATGCTCAAGCATGGGAACACAAACGGGAAACCTGACGCCAAAGGTGCTGCCTCTCAAAGGGGCGCTTTCAACAAATACGCCTCCATTCATAGCTTCGGCAAGCTCCTTGACAAGGGCCAGTCCAAGTCCGCTTCCATGAACCGGCTTGGAATCCTGGTTGTCTATCTGAGAAAAGGTCTTGAACAGCTTTGCCTGATTTTCAATTGATATTCCTGGGCCATTGTCGGTAACGCTCAAAACTGCGGTATCATCATTCTTGAAAAGAGATATTGTTATACTTTGCCCTTCAGGAGAGAATTTTAGCGCATTTGAAAAAAAATTGAATACAATTTTTTCCATGGCATCTATTTGAGCCATTATGTATAAGTCGGTGTCGGTTTTTATGTCTACGACAAGTCCAATGTTTTTGCTCCTGCAAATGGCTTCAAAACTCTGGCAGCACGCTTTCAGGAATTTTGAAATATTGATTGATGACAAATTCATTTTCAGGGTTTCGCTGGAATATTTCTGGTAGTCAAGGAACTCATTGACAAGACGGAGCAGCCTTCTTGAATTTTGCGTGGCCATAATAACATCTTCGTTTTGTGAATCTCTGTTTTTGAGATTTTCAAGCGAATTCAATATGAGGGTCAAGGGTGTCCTGAATTCATGAGACACATTCTGAAAAAAATGTGTCTTTTGCTCATACGCCTTTTTCATTGCTTCGTTTGCCGCCTTGATTTCATCGGTTTGTTCCTTTATCCTGTCTTCCAGGGTAAGATTCAGACTCTCCAGTGAATTCTTCATGTCCTTCACTTCACATTTTGAAGCTTTGATCATCTTGAGAAACGTGATGCCGAGATATACTGAAAGTATTGATATCTGAGCAATTGACCCTAGCTGAAAACCATATTGAAAAATGAGATTTGAAGACGAAAAAGCGCTGGGTGCAGAGCATATGACGAAAAGGAGAAAGACTGTCGAAGCGAAGGAAAATATTCTGGCCGGGTCATCTGCCTTTTTAAATGACATATAAATTCCAGCAAAATACAAAATGAGAAAAATTGCGGCCGCCAACGAAACAGCTGACAGTATCGATGATGCAAAACCGGTAAATAAC
>JADFZC010000795.1 GCA_015232735.1 Oligoflexales bacterium
GATAAGACAGAAGGGGCTCCGAGGATAGCGGCAGAACCGTCGCGGCCAGAAAACTCATCAGAAACAGCCCCGCATACCCCATGTTTTGAAAATCGCCGAAGATGAAATTTCCCCCCAAAGTCAGGATACCGCCATGACCGGCCTGATGTTTTGCTTTATTTTCCAAAATATTGTTGCTATACATCCAATCGTCATGCAAATATACATAAAGTGCCAATATTACTAAATTCCAGGAGAATGTCCAGTGCTTAGAACCAACACATGCGGCGAGCTGAGAAGACGTGACGAGGGAAGGGAGGTGGTCCTCTCAGGATGGGTCGACAGATCAAGGGACCTCGGCCAGCTTTTTTTCATCTCGCTCAGGGACCGTTACGGAATCACGCAGTGCGTGCGCGAGATCGAGGATGAGGGCGAACTGACAACAAAATTGAAATCATTGACCAACGAATCCGTGATACAGGTTTTCGGCAAGGTCATCCCCCGATCCGAAAAAGATATTAACCACAGCCAGCCGACAGGCGAGATCGAAGTTGCCATAAGGGATATCAGCGTACTCAACATCGCGGCCGAGCTTCCATTTCAGGTAAGGGACAGCGACAAGGCCACCCAGGACAACCGTCTGAAGTACAGGTATATCGACCTCAGGCGGGCTAAGATGCAGCACAACCTCCAGATAAGGCACAGAACGATCCAGGCGGTACGCGATGTCTTTAATGAATTCGGCTTTCTCGAAATCGAAACCCCGCTTCTGATAAGGTCGACGCCCGAGGGCGCCAGGGATTTTGTCGTTCCATCGAGACTGAATCCGGGGAGATTTTACGCCCTGCCCCAGAGCCCGCAGCTGTACAAGCAGATGCTGATGGTATCAGGCTGCGACCGCTATTTCCAGTTTGCGTCCGCGTTTCGGGACGAAGATCTGAGGGCCGACAGGGTGCCCGTACACACGCAGATCGACATGGAGATGTCCTTTGTCGGGGAGAAAGACGTCTTCGAGGTTGTGGAGGCATACGTCCACAGGGTGTTCAAAGAAATAAAAAACATCGATCTCAAAAGGCCTTTTCCGATCATGAACTATGCGACCGCGATAGAGGATTACGGCAGCGACAAGCCCGACCTCAGGTTCGGAATGAAACTGAGGACGGTCACGCAGCTTGCCAGAAGAACAGGATTCAAGGTGTTCGAGGATGCGCCGTGCGTAAGATGCGTCGTCGCGCCGGACGGTGACTTTTTCTCAAGGAAGAAGATAGACGATTTGACAAAGCTCGCTTCCATATATGGGGCGAAGGGGCTTGCTTTTGTAAAAATAGGAAAAAGCGAGCTCACGGGGGGCGCCGCAAAATTTTTCTTGGAACTCAGGCAGGAGCTTCTCTCTGAAACAGGGGCGAAAGAGGGGGACATCGTCTTTTTCGTGGCCGACAAATACCAGACATGCTCCACCGCGCTCGGCCAGGTCAGGCTCGCCATTGCGAGGGAACTCAGTCTCATAGACAAAAACTCCTACGAGTTCTCCTGGATAAACGACTTTCCGCTTTTTGAATGGTCTGAAGAGAGAAACGCGTACGACGCGATGCATCATCTCTTCACAAAGCCGCGGGAGGAGGACATTCCGCTCCTTGACAGCGACCCCGGCAGGGTCAGGGGCCAGCTGTACGACCTCGTCCTGAACGGAATCGAACTTCTCTCGGGAAGCATAAGGATCAATAATCCCCTCATGCAGGAGAAGGTTCTTGACATCGTGAAAATGCCCAAGGAGGAAGCCATGAGCAAATTCGGGTTTCTCATGGACTCGTTCAGATACGGCGCGCCTCCGCACGGCGGAAGCGCAATGGGGCTTGACAGGCTCGTGTCGGTGCTGTGCGATGAGGAGAGCATAAGGGAAGTGATAGCATATCCATGCAATAATGCTGGTATTTTCCCTCTGGATGGTTCTCCGCAGCCCATTACCGACCTTCAGCTCAGGGAACTCCAGTTAAAAATCGATCTGAGGCAGAAATGAACACTACAAGGAAAGAACAGGAAATCAAGATGGAACAAAGCAGCAACGAGGAGATGAGGCTGTTTTTCAAGATGATGAAGGGACGCACCATCGAATCGCTGGATGAGCCTGACGTCTACTTCGAGAAGCTCAACAGGCTCAGGGAGGAGGAGAAGGAGCGAAAGACAAGGCAGGCCATGGAAAAATACGGATCAGTTGAACTGATCGAGGAGTAAATTTGTCCTTAACCTTGATAAACCCGGCCCTGAAGGACCGGGTATCGAATCAGGAGAGGCTTTAAACCTCTCCTGATTTTAG
>JADFZC010000796.1 GCA_015232735.1 Oligoflexales bacterium
ATGGCAAGGATCGATTTTTTCCTAACTAAAGAGGAAAAATTATTTATTAATGAAGTAAATACCATTCCCGGCTTTACAAAAATTAGCATGTACCCAAAACTTTGGGAAGTTTCCGGTCTTCCCTACCCCAAATTAATTGAAAAATTAAGCTGAACATCCACTAACTGTGAAATTCCCTTCTACATCATAAGACGGACCATCTGTTTTACCAAAATATTGATAAGAAGTAGATCCATCTATAAACCAATCATATCCTGAATATGAAAAACACTGCGACGAGCACAAGGAACTAATTGAAAATATTAGAAAATATGTGGATCGCTACGATGCGGGCAACTTCCTCGAAGTCACAGAGGAACTGCTTCAATATGTAAAGAATTGGATGCTGGGTCACATCCTCATATCCGATTCCAAACTTTCACCGTATGACAGGGACAAGGCCATGTAAAGTCAAGCCTAAGCGCGAAAGGCTATGTTCAGTTTCCAACTGTCATTCTCACGTTTTCATTAAGAGTCACCACAAGATTTGAGACGCTCCTCTGATCATAATTGAATCTAGGGCAGGCGGTATTGCTGTCCCAGCTCATAAGGTCGCCCTTCATGAAAACCCTGCCGCACTCTCTTCCATTTTCGAGAAGGGAAGCGGCAATTACATACGTTCCGCTCGCAATATTGTCGGTGATGGGAATTTCAAAAGGAACTGAGCCCCCATCAGCAGACAGATCCGCGTTCATGATTTGCCGCGGAAGTCCAAATAATTGAAGATTCTGAAGGTTATTCAAATTAGGACAGAAATTAAGCATAAAAATGCATATGGTACCGCGTCCATCGCCTCCATCCCCACTCTGAACACGGACTCTTCGCACTATGGTTCCCTTGACTGCGATTGGATCAGGACCAGACGCTGCAGGCAAAACGGATGCCGGGTCCTTGGGGGCATCAGTTGCGGTACCCTTGGAGGCGTCGCCAGCTTTTGCATCGGAACCGCTATCTGTCTTCTGGGAAGACCCTGAAGCCGGTATGTTATTCTGTTCCATATTTTCATATTCAATCGGTTCATTGTTATCCTCGACCAGGATTCTCTTCACTGGTTTTTTTGTTTTTGCAGAACTGTCCTCTGCATTTTCATCCTCTGTTGATTGAACAGTGCTTTCATTTTTTTCTTTCGGCGGTGTATAAGTGACAGGACCAATGTCGTCGTTTCTGGAGGTACAGCCAGCAAAAAACAATACGAACCCGAATATGACGAAACAGGGATTCATTTTGATCCATGATATTTTGTTTGCACAATATTTACTCATGTCCTCCCACCTGAAAAAAGGCGTCCCGAATAATATTCCCAAGCATAGAACTCAAAAATTTGCGGACGGATAGCTATGTGAAAAAATGCAAATTGCATGCCATTTTTTTGAGAATCTGTAAGAAGAAATTTTGCCATTTTATTGTAAGGTTAAAGACAGCACACCTGTCAGAGCGCAGACCCTGCATGTCAATGCTCTATCCTCCCTGCAGGTTCATTTTTAATGCAGCTTTCAAATAAAAAAATAAAATTCGAAAGGTTGCACCACTGTCGGAAAAATCATGAGGCAATAACACGATGATTTTGCTCATACTAAACTATAATACTTTGAAATTTAAGCCAGATTTTCCCCGCTTGAAACATTCCTGTTGCATCCAACTACACACGGGCGTTCATTTTTTCCGCTGTAGAGTTCAAACCGGAAAGGGTCGGCTGCAGAAACCTTAATGGTGATGTCATCCTCCATATGCATGGGCCCCTTAAAGGAGACATCGTTTCTTACAGGTTTGTCATAGTCGACATTCTGAATCGCCCCCAAGGAACGTCCGACAGCCCACATGCCGTGGCAGATATCCCGTTTGAATCCAAACAGTCTGGCAAGCATTTTCGACATGTGTATGGGATTTATGTCCTTCGTCAGCATTCCAAAACGTTTACCGGTATTTGCCGGAACAGAAAAGCTTGAAAGCGCCTTCCCGTCGGACAGGTTGGAAAGAATGCCTGAAAGGGCGCTCTCGGAGTCCTGATCCTTGAATTTTTTACGGAATAAAAAGGTTGTAAGACTTTCCCATACGAGGCTGCCGCTGTCAGATTTCTTGACCTGCGTCCTGAAATCAATTTCAAGCCCCTGAGGGCGGCGCCTTGCAACGTCCATTTTTAAATCGGCCCTGTACTTTTGCGTCAGGAAAAGCGGCTCATGCTGAACGATATGGTTCCTCAGGTGGACGCCCCCTAGAACCTTTAGCGGAAAATCGTTATCGGTAAG
>JADFZC010000797.1 GCA_015232735.1 Oligoflexales bacterium
GTGACGTAATAAATCACTTTGATATTTAATAATTATAAATTTTTTTCTGAAAAACAATAAAAGGGCTGATATGAGTTCAGGAGTTCCATGCGTCATGCTGAACGAAGTGAAGCATCCCTGATGTTCATGCCGGATCTATCGCTTGTGCTCAAAGCCTGCTCTGATGTACCGAATGGCTTGACAGTCAAGGATTTTGTATCAGAAAGGAAGCTTCTGATATGAACCTGATAGTGAAGAATATTCATTGTTTTGAAAGAGGATAAATGAATGATGATTCTATTAAAAGAAAAATTTTTAAAGATCTTCATTGTTTTGATATCATATACAGGTTTTTCTTCAGGATTTGCTGAAACTTCTTCAATGGTTGAGAAGGCGGGTGAAATATTGTCACCTATAATCCTCAATGATGAAAATGAAAAATATTTCATCGGAACATTTGTTCAATACATCGAAGACAAGGAAGGCCTGTTGACACTTGACGACGTTGCTGCCGGGAAAACAGAAAACATGTGGAAAAACAGCAAGTGGGAGGTTCCAAATTTTGGTTTCAGCTCGTCCGTATTCTGGTTTAGATTTCAGGTCGATAACAGGATGTCAAGGACCAGGGATCTGCTTTTGGAGATTGGATATCCGCTCCATAACGATCTTGAGTTCTATAAAATAGAGCCTTCGGGGCTTGTGAGCATTGCGAAGGCTGGAAATTTGAAGCCTTTCAATGAAAGAAGTTTTATAAATGCCAACTTTGTGTTTCCTTTGAATATCACACATGGGGAATCAGGGGTTTATTTGCTTAGAAGCAGGACAAACACGTCAAATCAATATCCGTTCACCGTATGGACCGCGGGAAAATTTGCTCAGGAAAAAACAAGCGAATATGGCGGGCTTTTCCTGTACTACGGAATTGTGATCGTGATGATTTTCTATAACCTCTTTCTTTCGGTATCGCTTGGAAACATCAACTACCTTTACTATGTTTTATATATTACATTCCATGGAATTTTCCAATCCTCGTTAAACGGGCTTGCGTTTCAATATCTCTGGCCCGATTATCCGGTATTTGCTGGCAAATGTATCTCGTTTTCCCTCGGCGCGACAATATTCTGGCTGACGCTGTTTTCTCTCAATTTCCTCGATATAAGAGCAAGGTCAAGAAAGTTTTATTTTTCTTCCATGATTTCCATGATCTGGGCAATTCTCATCATGTCGCTGGCGTTCATTGTCTCCTACAAGATAACGATAAAGATGAGCGCAGCCCTGACGATTTTTGCCTTGTCTTTTCTTACAGTCATGGGTGTCTGGTCGCTCAAGAAAAGGTATAAGCCAGCCAGGTTTTATGTCGCGGCATTTATCATGTTTTTCCTTGGCGGGATTCTGGCGGCGTCGAGAATGTTTGGAATTCTTCCGTCCAACTTCTTTACTATCTATGGCGCCCTTATGGGATCGGCTATCGAGATAGTACTTCTTTCAATAGCTTTGGGCGACAAGATACGGGCTGAGCAGATTGAAGCCCAGAACAAAATAGAAAAGCTGAACACAAATCTCAATGAACTCAATTTGAACCTTGAAAATAAGGTTGTTGAAAGGACAAAGGATATTCGGGACATTTTGGAATTCATTGAACTTGGAATTTTTGCCATAAACAGGGATCGTCTTGTCGATACCGAGTATTCCGCACATATGCGCCATATTTTTGGAGACAGGGAATTTGCAGGCATGTCTCCGATCGATTTGCTGTTCAAAAGCAGCAAGGACAGCGGTGAAGCCAAAAAACGCCTTGAAATTGCCCTTGATTTTATGCTTGGAGAGGAAGACTTCAATTTTCTGGGCAACAGGAACAACCTGGTTCATGAAATGGTTCTTGTGACAGAAAACAATAAGGAAAGAGTTGTAAGCATAGACTGGAGTGCCGTAATAAGAAATGGAACTGTTGAAAAGATTCTGGTATCCGTTAAAGACATAAGTGACATGGTAAGGATCCAGGTCAGAGAAATGCAGCAAAGGGAAGAACTTATTTTTGTCAGTGAGATATTGAATGTGAGTGAAAGCCGTTATGCTGAGTTCATGACAGGTACATATGAAACTCTCGATTATAACGACAGGTTATTGGAGGATAAAGGTGAAAGCAATGAGCAGATTCCGAAGATTGCGGAGGTAATTATTGTGAATATCCATACCATCAAAGGAAGCGCTCATCTTATAGGCTTTAAAAAGATGACAAAAATCATTCATCTTGTAGAGGAATTTTTAAGTGATATTAAATTCCAGGAAAAACCATATACAAGAGA
>JADFZC010000798.1 GCA_015232735.1 Oligoflexales bacterium
GATCTTGTCTGGAAGTTTCCTTTCAAGCTCCGCCCTTTAGGGCGGGGTAGTTGACTATAAAATGTTTAAGTCATCTTGAAATGCCGGATTTTTTTTATTAGCCTTTTTAAATAGTTTTTCCTTATTTTTTTAAAGCCATTTTTGATAATTGACAGCATCTCTGGATTTTCCTCTAGCATATCCGGAAATTTGATATCCTTGCTGTTATTTAGGGAAGAGAATTTTTCATATGGATTATTCGTACAATTTTCACCAGTTCCATCCAGGCCAATATTCCTCACATAGCTGAGCACCGGATTAATGCACAGACCGTTTTTCTTAAAAATGGTTGCATACCAGTAAATAGCCCAGGTATTAATTTTTTTGGATTTGTTGGCTAACACTTGATTCCAAAGATCATAACATCCATCAAGATTAAATCTTTTTATGTCATTTTTTGAAAAATCATTTACCAGTTGATCGGTATTTTTTTCAAAATGCTGCCATCTGTCATCCCATGTTCCCCACCCCCAACAGGACATTACTCGAATCAAGAAAAGGTCTTCGTTGACATCAAAATTGAATGGATAATTCCATCCGGAAATATGCCAAACAGTCTTTTTATCCTTATAATAAGCCAAGTTTTCGTTCATGAAATGCAGGAAATATGGACTTGTTTCTAGGTCATCTTCAAGAACGATAACCTTTTTATAGTCTTTGATAGTATTTGTGACTCCGTCTATAATTGAATCTGCAAGTCCCCAGTTTTTTTCGCGTTCAATAACAGTGATGTTCTTGAATCCTGATATTGATCTGATAAAGCTTCTTACCTCCTTAACCTTTCCGATTTCAGATTCATTTTTTGGGGCGTCTGAATATATAAATAAATCGCTTTCAATCGCTAGTAAATTTTTTTGTAAGGCATTTATTGTTCGCCTGGTATATTCAGGACGGTTATATACAAAAAGTACAATTGGAGCTAAATTACTTTCCAGGGACATTTTGTCTTTACCTCCTGTGAGTATCCTTTTAATTTATGAAATATTTCTACATTGTTCAACAATAGTAAAAGCTCTTTTTAAAAACATTTTTCACAACTGCGAACGAGAGATCGTTTGAGTAATTGTTCTTTTACCAATTTAAAGCAGCTTGTGTCAGGGCATTTTTGGAGACTTCTATAAAATAATTGTTATCACTTTGATAATGATTATATTTTATATTTATTGAAAGCTTTTTAAATCATAAGATTGGATTTGTATTATTATCTCAAGCATCTTTTTAAGTTTGAGATTTATGTAGGAGTCATTAATGCTCCGGAAATCTTCTGATTTGGGTGAAGTGACAAACCATTCATCAACAGAGCATTCCTCGATAATTGATGTATGCTGTGAATTCGCTCTTTCTGAAATTAATCTTATTGAAAGAAGGTATATAATTGCTTATTAAAATAGTCTCGATGATGATGAAATTGATATAATTTGTATCCTGTATAGAGTAAAAAAAACTCTGCAGAGGTGGAGGTTTATTGGATGAATTTGAACTTTCAATTTGTTGAACCTTTTGCGAGTAATCCCGGTTTTCTGGAAAAAATTGAAATTGCAAAAACTAACATTCCTACTATCTTTTTGGTTATCCTGGCAGGTTGGTTTATTTTAAAAATAAAGGATGTTCAGAAAAAATCAATTATACTGTTCATTTATATCGCTACCCTGGCTGTTATCCCCACAATTTACAGATGGCTGGGGGGGTATCCCTACGATACCCCCTTTGCCTTAATGAGTTGGTTTTCTGACCTGATTGTTCTGCTTTTTATAATGCATGGAACAGGCGCCATTTTTTTAAATAGGTTTTCAGGATTCATCAAAATTTCGGTGGGACTGGCAATTTGGGTTCTTTTAGGGGTATCTTTGACGTATTTTGATCTTCAAAAGCTCCTGGGGCAGCCCAAAGTGGGAATTTCGATTTTAACTGCTGGAATTTTTGAAGGGTTATTTGTTTTCTATATCTACAAATTGATATTTCGTGGTTCTATTGAAAAGCACAGGCTATTTGTTCGAGAGAATTTACCAATTTGTCTTTTGGCCACATTTGTGTTCATTGTCCCGATACTTCCGTATTTATTTACTCCGGCACCCCCTGATTCTGATATTACGGTTATGTCGGAATTTGTAGGATTTTTATTTCAGGGGCAGTCATTTGACCATTTCGCTTCAGGTATTCCCGGGGAATATTATTCAATTCGGTATCCATGGGGAGTACCGGCTTTGGCATGGGGTCTTGGTCATGTATTTCTTCAAGGTGCGAGT
>JADFZC010000799.1 GCA_015232735.1 Oligoflexales bacterium
TCTACTGGGCATCTTGCCACGGATGGCCAGGAAAGCACCATCTGGGAATCCAAGCCTTTCGAAAGCGAGTGGATCTATGTCGATCTGGGGGCCGAATACCTGATCGATACTGTAAGAGTAAAATGGGCGGACGAATTTTCAGGTTCATTTGAAATTCAGGTCTCCGAGGAGAAAAAAGAGCAAATTGTCTTTAAGACAGTCGCCCTAAAAAAGGAAGGGAGAGGAAAGGTCGATGAGATCTCTTTCGCCAGGACAAGCGCAAGGTATGTCAAAATCCTGGGGCTTTCAAGAGGTACATCGGACAGGGGCTATATCATTAGGGAATTTGAGGTATACGGTCCTTATGAAAAACCAAAAGGTGAAACAGGAAAGACGTCACCGGAAAGAAAGACGGAGAACGGGATCTATTATCTCGACAGGGGTTGGAAGATTCAAAATGCCTCTTTTCTTTCCGCCTCCCCGGAGGGGATATCAAGCCCCGATTTCAACGACAGCGGCTGGATCACTGCAACCGTGCCTGGGACAGTGCTTACAAGTTATTTGAATGTTTCGGCCATACCTGATCCCGATTACGGGGACCAGCAGCTTCTTATCTCGGACATTTTCGCAAAAAGCAAATTCTGGTACCGCAAGGAGATAACTCTTGAGGGGGCATCAGACAACGGGAGGACATGGCTGAATTTCGACGGCGTAAACTGGAAGGCCGACGTGTTTTTTAATGGACGCCACCTGCCAAATCCCGATGACAAAAAAAGGCATTCTATCGAGGGCGCATTCAAGAGAAGCCGTTTCGATGTAACGGATATCATAAGCGTGTCCGGCAGAAACGTCCTGGCCGTGCTGATTTATCCTCCGAGGCATCCAGCCGAGGTCACAGTCCAGACGCTCGCAGATGTAGGTGAAAACGGAGGCGAGCTCAGCAGGGACACTCCAACCTTTCTGGCAAGCAGCGGATGGGACTGGATGCCGACAATCCGCGACAGAAACATCGGCATTTGGGATGACGTATACCTCACCCAGACGGGGGATGTCACGATAGAAGATCCATTCGTTAAATCCAGGCTTGAACTTTCCTCTGCATCACCCGCCGCCGACATCGTTATCGATTTTGAACTTAAAAACCATTCAGACAGGCCGGTGGATGGACTTCTGGTTTATGAGATATTGGACGAAAATACAAAAATCGTTTTTGAAAAAGAGGTTTTTCTTGACAGTTTTGAAACCGGACATGTGACGGCAAGCCCCGAAACCCATCCGTCTCTCAGGTTGATGAACCCTTCGCTGTGGTGGCCAAATGGATACGGGGATCAGCATCTCTACAGGTTATCCCTCAAATTTGTATCAGGGAATAAAAAGGTATCGGATCAAAAGAGTATCGATTTCGGTATAAGGGAACTCAGGGCGGTAGTGCCTTCTGACAAAAACAAAACCCTTGAAGTCTTTGTAAACGGTCAGATGATCCAGCTTCTGGGCGGAAACTGGGGGATGCCGGATTCAATGCTCAGGACGTCAGCGGAGAAATATGAAATCAGCATGAGATTCCATAAGGAACTGGGTTTCACCATGATAAGAAACTGGATAGGGCAGACGGCCGACAGGGAGTTCTACGAGGCGGCGGACAGACACGGAATTCTGATATGGGATGATTTTTGGAACAACAATTACGGCAGTCCCGATCCTGACGATTTCGAGCTTTTTTTGATGAACGCGAGGGATAAAATAAAAATCAGGAGAAATCATCCGTCGCTTGCACTTTATTGCGGCGAAAACGAAGGGGTTCCCCCGGATGAGCTCAACAGCGCCCTTGAAAGGCTGGTTTCAGAACTCGACGGAACGAGAATATACTTTCCCAACTCAAAAGGGTTTCCGGTAAAGGGCGGCGGTCCATGGCATGTCATGGACAATAAATCCTATTTCAACAGGGCCGACGGCCTTCTCAGCGAACTGGGCATGCCAAACGTCCCCCCGGCGGAAAGCGTGAGGGCCATGATGCCCGAGAAATATCTCTGGCCGATAAACGACATGTGGGGCATCCATGATTATGGCGGGGGAAACGGGGACCCGCAGAAATATACCCGCACCATTTACCAAAGCTACGGGGAGGCGAAAGATCTCGATGATTTCTGCCTCAAGGCGCAGCTTCTCAATTACGACAAGCACAGGGCGATGTTCGAGGGATGGGCAAATATCCTTGGAAACGGCAACAGCGGCGGCGTCCTCCTGTGGATGAGCCATCC
>JADFZC010000800.1 GCA_015232735.1 Oligoflexales bacterium
GAACATATTCTTGTGGTGGATGATAATGTTGACATGCTTGAACTTGTCACTGGCTATTTAAGAGGTTCAGGTTATATCATATCCACTGCTCTGAACGGAAAGGAAGCCGTTGACAAGGCTCTTTCCAAAAAGCCGGATCTTATCGTCGCCGACTGGATGATGCCCGTAATGTCAGGTCCGGAATTGGTGAAATATTTGAAAAATCATGCCAGGCTTTCCGCCATACCGGTCATTCTTTTGACTGCAAAAAGCGATGATTTGAGTAAAAAAGAGGGTATCAGCCTGGGTGCGGATGCATTTTTAGGCAAGCCCTTCGATCAGCTTGAATTTTTGAGCCTTATAAAGAATCTTTTAAAGCTTAAGCAGGGGGAGATGCAAGTCGCGGCGTTAAACCGCGAAATATCAAACAGCGTACTGAGACGATTCCTGCCGCCGGAGTTGATTAAAGGAATACTCGAAGGAGAGGCCGTATTCGATAACAAGCCGAAAAACACCAAAGTCACTATTCTTATGGCGACTCTTAGCCATCTAAGGGAAAGCTTCGAAGATCTTGGACCTGAAAATATTACAAATATTCTTCATGAGTATTATTCCGAAATGACAGAAATTATTTTTTCCAATAAGGGAATAGTTGACCGTTTTGAAGAAGAATCCATAAGAGCTCTTTTCGGGGTTCCCTCGTCCGAATCCATTGAAGAGCAGGTTCTGGCTGCTTCACTTTGCGCCCTTCAAATGAGCAAAAAGCTTCCTCTTTTGATACCTGAATGGAACAAAAAATATGAAGTCAAATTAAACTTTAAAATTGCCATCCACTTCGGGGAGGCGATTGTTGGTACAATAGGGAGTCCCCTGAGAACCGATTATACCGCCATGGGTTCGGCCGTTCATATTGCCAGACACATTGAAAATTATGCAAAAGACGGAGAAATATTGATATCCAAAGACGGTCGTGACTACCTGAATCCGAATATGTGGGTTAAACACGGCAGTTTTATTATCGAGGGAACCGACAAAAAAATGACGGTTGCGCTTGTCATCGATCCATCATCGAATGCTAAACAGACGGCTTAG
Organism: Oligoflexales bacterium; assembly: GCA_015232735.1. The sequence continues at coordinate 1,072 of JADFZC010000800.1, forward strand.
AATTTTAAGCGAAACAATCATATTTATCATATTTCCAAATTCCCCATTTCCCAATTTTCAAAAAAATAGGATAGAAGAAATTTAACCTAATTTTTTAAAAGTGAATCCCGATAAATCATTGAATATATGTGATTCATTAACTTATAAGAAATTGAGAATTTGTCGGATGAAAAACAATTATAAAAGCCCTGAAATATTTCTCAAGACAGCCCTGGCAGTGGTCACATCCATTTTTTTCATTCTTTCAATTCAGGCATATGCCGGGCAGATGAAGAAGTCAGCAAGTGAGCCACAGTCTGATTCTATGCTTGTTTTGAATAGCATTGAAAGATATTCTCTTTCAAAAAACCTTGAATATCTTGAAGATGTTAGCGGCGAACTTTCGATAGACATGGTGAGATCGGAAAATACCGAAAATTTGTGGCTTAAAAGCGGGATGGATCTCCCAGTGTTTGGCTTGAAAAATACAATATACTGGTTTAGACTCAAAATCAAAAATGAGCATAAAAACAATGAAAGCTGGCTTTTGGAAATACGAAATCCCATCCTTCATGAAATGGAATTATACCGTCCCGCTCCCGATCATTCTTACAGCATGGTAAAATCTGGAATCATTTATCCCTTCAAAAGCCGTGAGTATGATAACATCAATTTTGTTTTTAAGCTGGATATCCCGACTTACGATGAAGCATATGTTTATTTCAGGGTCAAGAGCCATGGCTTGATCATATTGCCTTTGAACCTATACTCTCCAAAAGATTATATGGGAGTTAAGAATTCCGAATATAATGCGCATTTTTTGTTTAACGGCATGCTGCTGATTACAATTCTGTACAATTTGTTCATTTCAATTTCGATCAGAAGGAGACTCCACTTTTACTTTTTATGTTATATCGTTTCATTTTCAATCATGCAAAATCAGTATTCCGGCATACTGTCACAATTTTTATTTCCAGAATTTTCATTTTTTTCCACAAATGTATTTCCGTTTTTAATAGACCTGACAGCCCTGCTTCTTCTTTTGTTTTCTCTCTCATTTTTGGATTTAAGAAAGACCATGCCGAAATTATACAGGCTCTCCATGCCGCTCTTTCTTATTTTGGGAATTCATATGACTATATCGTTATTTACCGGTTTTGCATCATCGATACTGTCAGCTGTTTCGTTGGCGGCCGCCTAAAAGTTCTAAATAAACTTGGGCTAGAAGATGCG
>JADFZC010000801.1 GCA_015232735.1 Oligoflexales bacterium
CCTGTCGCCGGCACCCTCAGTTTTTCGAGCGTGACCACGAGTTCGATAACGATAACCTGTTCCCAGGCCACCGACGGAAATGCGGGGCACACGGCAGCGACGCTTGAGTACAAAATTGTGAAAGCTGCGACCTCCGCCGCCATAGATACCATTGAGGAGATTGAAGCCATTACAACCGCAGAAGCGGGTCGTGTTCAGGACTGGAGCGCAAATGACCGGAGCGAAAGCGCCACCAGCCTCTCGGAAAATACCACCTACTACTTCGCCGCCGCGGTTAGGGATGCCTCCGGTAACAAGGCTGTCTATGCCCCGCAAAGTCAGGCGACACTAAAGGCATATTATGTTTTTGTTACGAATTCAGGTTGGCCTGGAAACATGGGGGGAGATGGGGGAGGTGTGACAAAAGCCGATTCCAACTGTAACGATATCAACGACCCGAACCGCCCGCCGGGTGCAAGCTTGACCTACAAGGCGCTCATTGTTGACGGTACTAACCGTGTTGCCTGTACGAGCGCAAACTGCACAACCGGCGGAGCAAGCGAGAATGTGAATTGGGTGTTGAAAGCAAGCACATATTATAAGAATTGGGTGAGTTCAAGCAGCACCGTTATTGGCCAAACCACAAGCGCAGGACTTTTTAGTTTTTCAATTTCGGCCAAAATTAATACCGGATTTAATCCCTGCTGGACAGGGCTCAACGCAGATTTTACAATCAAGAACGATGGCAGCAGCAGGTGCACCAGTTGGACCGATAACAGTGCTGGACCGGAGGGTGGATCGGGACAAACAAATGCTCAGACCAGTAGTTTGATCGATTCCGGTGGAACCACACCATGCAATTCCAGTTCAAAACTCATCTGTGTTGAGCAATAGAAATATCATGTGTATTCCGGGAGGAGCCTCCATGCGACCCAAGGTTGCGCTTTTCTGGTTGTCAGTCGCCGTAATCACAGGCTGCGCCGAGCTCCATCATATCCAGCTGGGAGATATCGATAACAGGGATATTTTCAAACGGAGGCAAAAGATCGATATCAAGGTCAGCGAGACAAGCCTTCAATCCGCAAAAGCGGAAAAACTTCCCAAAAAAAGTGATCCGGAGGATATGGAGGAACTTGGCAATCTTCTTGCCGCATTCAGACTGTTTCAAATGGGCCCTTTGACCGGATCGCCTGTCTTCAAGCCGAAATATGCTGACAAGATCTATGAAAACATAATGGAAAAATGCCGCTCGGGGGTGGTTTCAGGGCTGACCTCGATCCGGGAAACGATGGGATACCCCGCGGTGAGCGGCGAAATCGTCAAAATTACCGGCTACTGTCTGATGAAGGAGTGAAAAGGAAGCCTATGCGTTCAGGAAAAAGAACTCTTGCCCAGGCCATTTTGTTGATGCTGGTCATTCTTGCCGCCGGGTGCGTCTCGCTGCAGAGTGTGTCGTTGACATCGATTCCTGAAAACCGACAGAAGGAGGTGAAGGCAAAAGTCGAGAAGATTGTCATCCTTGGCATCAATTTCAACAACGACTTTGTCGATACGCTTTCGTCGAATCTCGCGTCACAATGCGTGGGTGGCCAGATCAGGGGGATTCTGACCAAGGATTATGTCACCGACTATTTTTTGATGATCGTCTATCGAAGAACAGTGGAAGCAAAAGGTTTCTGTGAAGAGGAGTGATATGCGAAGATCATGCCTTTCTGGATTGCTCTGCATTTTGGCGGCGGTTTTGTCCTTTTCCGGATGCGCCGCCTACAGTGTGCATATTGTCAATGCCGGGGGATTTGAATCCTACTCCCTGGAGGAGCCTGGCAAAATGGTAAGTGCGACATACTCCCAGACTGTAAATATGGGTTTTAAGGGCAATGTCGATTACGTGGACAAGGCATATGCAAATCTCCTGAAAGCCTGCCCCAAAGGCTTCATAACCGGCATCACCACACAATATCGCACATCTCTGGGCTTCTTCAAATGGAAAAACCATATTATCATGCGGGGAAGATGCATACTGAACAGGGAGCCGTTATTCGGCTTTGAAAGGCCAAAAGTACCAGCATCGCCATCCTGAGCGAAGCAGGGGATATTGGTGAAGACGATTCAATGCCAACACAACCGTATATTCGCCGACAGCGACCTTGATACTATGGGAATTTCCTTTTTCAAATCTTTTCAAAAATAAGATCCGCACAGGATTCAAAAACTCACCCCTCGACAAATTTGCAATAATCAGCAATAATATACTCATTATTGTCAATATTCAGCATTAGGTAATTGTAATATGGATTTTAAACT
>JADFZC010000802.1 GCA_015232735.1 Oligoflexales bacterium
GGACTTTCCCTGAATGATTTTATCCAGCTTGTATCACAGGTAAAGGATAAGAAGTAACAGCTGAAAAGAGGTTTTTGCCGTACCGGACAGAGAGGTGGCATTATGGGATTCAAGCTGGGTAATTCATTGCATGCCAAAAACCTGATCATGACCGTTTCATTGATCGCCGTGACTGTTTTGGTACTCACTGCCTGGTCGGCTTTCAGATCCTCCGAGCTTCTGGAAAAAAACTATGAAAATCAAATCAACCAGTCGTTAAAGCAGAGTTCAAAAGTAATAAAGAATTTTGTTGAGGTCCAGGAGACAAATGTCCATATCTGGCTCTCAAACCCCATCATCACACAGCTTATCCTCAATGAGGCAATGTCGGCCATTTTCCTGCCGGCCACAAGGGAGTATTTTCAGACATTCAAATCAAAGAATCCATGGATTTTCAATATAATGGTCGTTTCCCATGACAGCGTCATCTATTCTGACGTTGACGAACTCCAGATAAAGAGCACGCAGGATAACGGAGGCGACGGTTTCGCAAAAATGAAGACTATCCCGACCGAAGGTTCGATAGGGATAAACAGCAGTGAAATATTCAATGGAGGCAATTTAAACACTCTGGTGATAAAGCGTGCAATCAGGCATGAGAAATTGCAGTCCGACATGCATATGGTTGTCTTTTTTGATTTGAATGTTATTTACAGGTACGTATTTGAGGATGTAAAGATTGGCGGACACGGCTTTATGGCTCTTTTGGCGGAATCAAAAGAGGGCAAGGGGCTTGTCATCACTTCTGACGAGCGAGAGTCGTCCGAAAGGAATGAGTTTGGCGATATCCTGAAAGGTGCTTCCAATTTTGACAGTATCGCGGGAACATATTCAAAGATCACCGTCACACGTGAAAAAATACCGGAATCATCCTTGTCGGTCGTTGCCGTTGCTTCGACAAAAGATATAAGGGATCCGGTTTTTCAACTTATAGTCAGGTCGGTTTTTTTAGGGATGATCACCGCACTGGTAGGAATAATGACCACTTATTTTTATTCGCGGAAGATAACATTCCCTCTTGTCATGCTTACGGATAAGGTCAAGCAGATCTCCCAGGGCGACCTGTCCGTTCAAACCGGAATCAGATCGAATGATGAGATAGGCGTTCTTGCCGTTGCGTTTGATGAGATGGCGCAAAGCCTCAAACGCAGCATGGAGGAGATCAAAGAGTACAGCAGCAGTCTGGAACAAAAGGTTGAAGAGCGTACCGCGGCACTCAAGCAGAAAAGCGATGACATAAATGCGATTTTGCAGAACATGAATCAGGGAATTTTTACGATTGGCAGATGCAATATAATAAATCCCGAATACTCACATTATCTGGTGACGATTCTTGAAACGGAAAATATTGCCGGACAGAATGTATGCGATGTCCTTCTTTCCAGGACCGATTTAAGTACTGATGTTTATGACCAGATCAAAAGCGCACTAAGTTCTATTATCGGTGAGGATATTTTGGGATTTGAGCTTAACTCATGGATACTGCCCAAACAATTTGAGAAAAAGGTGAAGAGCGGCACCAAGATCCTCGATGTGCAGTGGAATGCCATTTTAAACAGCCGCGAAGTGGTGGAAAAGATTATTGTGACTGTCCGTGATGTCACGGAACTTCGCAGACTGCAGATAACACATGAGGCGCAAAAACGCGAACTCGAAATTATCGGCGAAATAATCTCCATTTCCCGCAAGCAGTTTGCTCAATTCATCAAAAGTGCCCAGGGTTTCATAAAGGAAAACCGCAGTCTCATCCTGAATTCGCAGTACAAGGACCCGAATGTCATCGCCCAGCTTTTTCGAAACATGCATACTATCAAGGGAAATGCCCGAACCTTTGGATTCAAGATCCTTTGCGATGCTGTTCATCAGGCTGAGCAGACATATGACGGCTTAAGGCTCAGGGAAAAGGAGCAGTGGAACAGCCAGCAGCTTATTACCGAACTTAAGCTCGTGGAGGAACTTATCGAGAGATACAATGAAATCAATGAAGCCAAGCTCGGCCGTGTATCCAGTTCCAATGATGGGGTGATACTTGATCGGAAATTGTTCAATAGGGCATGCGACATGCTTAGCGGATGCAGCTTTGATAAAAGCAGTGATGTCAAGAATGCGTTTAATTCGGTCAAGGACCTGTTTTGTACGGCAGACACCATCACCATAGAGGAACTGGCTTCCGGAATGCTCAGGGCAGTTCCGTCACTTGCCAGAGACCTTGAAAAGGCTGTACCGCAGGTTAATCTTCAGCA
>JADFZC010000803.1 GCA_015232735.1 Oligoflexales bacterium
AAAGCATTTCTCATGCAACACTTAGAGGATACTCTTATATTTTATTCGATTATATGGCTACAATTATTGATGACCTTTCTGAAAGCAAAATTTTTGGTAATCCCAGAAACAAAAATCTTGAAGCACAAATCAGAAGGATTTATATGGCCTATCATAAAGATATTGGAGTGGAAACAAATGAATATAATGAACATAAGTCAAGACAGATTCTCTCGGAGGCATTCGATTCTTACTACTGCAACAAAGTAACCAGGGACGAACTTACAGCTGATGATGCCAAATTTAATAATACCTATTTGGAGTTTGCACCACTTGTCAAGGAAGTGGAAGACCATAACAACATAAAAGTAAAATCAAATGAAAATTCCGGCAAAGGTTTCGCACTTGCAGCGATTATCAATGGTGTTTATTACCCGGATACATGGGGCACCACAGGTTATAATGCATATTATAATCAACTTTATGCGGGAAATTTTTTTGGGAATCAAAATCCATACATGACGAATAATCCATACATGACGAATAATCCATACATGATGAATAATCCATACATGATGAATAATCCATACATGATGAATAATCCATATTTCAACCAGCCTTTCAATAATCTTGGCATCAGAAACAGCCCTCAATGCTTTGGCTTCAATAATGATGGATTAACATGCAATGGTCTTGGCATGGGTAATGGGATGCCAGCGATGATGGGTCAAGGCGTAGTTTGTGTATGGAACCAACTTTGGACATGTGTAAACGGTTGTGCCAGATTGGTTAGAACGACTTGCTATTAACTGTAAGAACCTAAAACTCAAATTTTGCAGTGCCATTGCATAAAGCAGCATGAAAGCCCTGCATAAAAGCTTTTTTTACCAAATTCAAATATTTCCAAGATTTAATATAAAAATTTATGCTAAACTCGATCCAAACCTGATTGTGGAATTCCATTGAGAAAAGGAAATGGGTTTTTGCCAGATATCATTCAAATAGCAATACTTTGTATTTCATCCCTCATTTTCGGTCTCGCGGCTGAACGTCTGGGACAGCCGAAGATGGCGGGTCAAATGCTTGCCGGCTTGATTATTGGACCGCAGTGCCTGTCATTTGTCAAACTGGGCTATTCTCTTGGCTCTCTCAGCAATATCTGTGCCGTCATCATTATTTGTGTGGCAACGCTTGAAATTGAAATTGATGAAATCAGGGATTCGCTTCTGGGCAAGGGATTCATCATGGGACTCATGGGCTTTTTTGTCCCTTTCTCCCTGGGGATCGCACTTGGCCGGTCTTTTAACCTGACCTGGCCGCAATCTTCCATCCTCGCCTGCTGTATTTCCGTTACAGCTCTTCCTGTGACAATCAGAATCCTCGAATCTTTTAACATGATTCATACGAAACTTTGTTCCATCGTGGTATCAGCGGCAGTATTAAATGATCTTTTGGCATTGATGGTGCTTGGAATCCTTATTGAACCTGACGATTTTTCCAACATTTCAGTTATCACAAGATCGATAGCGCTGGATATAGGCCGTTTTTTGATTTTCATCAGCATTCTTGGTGTTATACACAGTTTGATCATTAAAAAGTGGCTTGCAGTTCAAATAAGGATATGGGGAAGAAACCGTCTGTTTACCGGAATGACCATGTCTTCTTCGCTGTTGCTTATCCTGGGATCCCTGGAACTGGCCAAATTTTTGCAGGTTCATGGAATCATCGCTGCATTTTTCGGAACGCTTCTCGCCTCGGATGTTCTTTCCCATATACCCGGAAGCGGCGAACGTATTCGCAAGAGTACTGAGAGGATAATGGAATGGGTGTTTGTTCCAATTTTTTTTGCTGCAATAGGATATAAATGCGATTTACACGCCTTTAAAGACCCGCTTCTTGTCCTTTCAATCACCATTGTCGCTGTCATGGCGAAACTTGTTGCCGGTTTTTTAGGGGCAAAGATAACAGGTCTCTCCAGGGAGAATTCCATTGCAGCCGCCATTCTCCTGAATGGAAGGGGAATCATGGAAATGGTCGTGGCGGATATCGCGTTTCAAAAAGGAATCATCAATTCCACTCTGTTTTCATCTCTTCTTTTTATGGGTCTTGTCACTACGGCTTTGACGCCTGTCTTGTTTCAACGCTGCTACCTGCGAAACAATCATGAGTAAAATATGTGGTTCAGGAGGATTTCTTTTGCTTTGACTTTTTGTTGTCGTCAAAAAGTATCTTCAGTTTTCCCTCATCGATGGCAAAGACCTTGCCCTTGGCATTCAACCATTTGCTTTCTCTTTGGAAAT
>JADFZC010000804.1 GCA_015232735.1 Oligoflexales bacterium
AAAATTGGCTGAACATCAAACCCCGCCTTTTCCTTTACTGGAACTTTTAACGTCTCTATTCCAAGCGCCTCCCTTATTTTTCCTGTTTCACCCTCCATAACCAAAAGCTGTGTTTCATTGCCTTTAAGCCCTCTCAAAAAAGCCTCGATGCCGTATTTTGTACTCAGAGGTTTCATTCCCAGATTGCTGAAAAGGTATTCTTCCGTCTGTTCATCAACCCTCATGCCGCCCTCCTTCCACAGCGGCCAGTCAATTGACAGGATCTTACGGCATTTCATATTCCTTTTGACTGAATAAGACAGATTGTCCATAAAGGAATTTCCAAATGCATAATCGCACTGCCCCAAATTCCCCATAACACCTGAAATGGATGAAAACAGCACTATAAAGTCCAGCTGCTCATCCTTTAATAATTTGAACAGATTTACGGTGCCAAAAACCTTTGGGGCCAGAACCATTTTAAGGTTTTCGAAGTTTTTCTTTATTATGAAAGAGTCATCGATAATGCCTGCGGCATGAATCACTCCATCGATCCTGCCAAATTTTACCTTCATTTTCCTTATAATCCTGTTTGCATCCTCTAAAATAGAGACATCCGCCTGTATGTAAAGCACCTCACTTCCATGACTTTCAAGTTTTCTGATTTGATCTGTTTTCTCCTTTTCAGGTTTCGATCGTCCCGTCAATACGATTTTAGCCTTATAGTTTTTGGCAAGAAATTCGGCATATATGATACCAAGTCCGCCCAGCCCCCCTGTTATGAGATAGACTCCTTCGGCTTTTATGAGATCATTTCCGGAACTTTCATTTTCAACGCGCCTATTTTCTCCGTTTTCATCCGAATTCATTTTGCCTGTCTCTGAAAAATCAGATACCCCTTTTATGAAGTTGTCCAGCATAGTGCCCCCAAAATAATACAGTTCATCAGCTTATCGACAGAAAATGAACCTGATTAACCGGGTAATATTTTCCCATCCTGTTGATATCTGTTATTCCGAATGATAAGATCAAATATGTTTTGCATGCGTCCGGCATAACATACTGATTTGGAGCATATCTAGTGAATATTATTGTTTTAAATGGACATCCAAAACCCGGAGGATCACCCACGACTGTGATATTGAATCATTTACTGGAGGGATGCAGGGAGAGTGGTGCCGGGATATTGGACTACAACCTTGGCGATATGAAGATTGAGTCCTGCATAGGTTGCCTGTATTGCTGGACGAATATCGAGGGCAGATGCATTCTTGAGGACGACGCGTCCCTTCTTTCAAAGGAATTCCAAAAATCGGAAGTTGCAATATTCGCTTCGCCCCTTAAATTTTTTTCCTGCTCATCCCTATTGAAAATAATCCTAGAACGCCTGTTCATGCCTTATACAAGCGGCAAAAGATGCCTATTTGTGGGGGATGAATATTATTACGTTACAAGGCGCAAGTTCAGCGGGGAAAGAAAAAAAATCCTTTTTTTATTGGACTCTGAATTTAGCGACACGGACTTGTTTGCTCCTCTGATCCAGTCAGTGAAGAGTTCTTTTTCCATCGTCCTTGATGACGATGGAGAAAATGTGATGGACTATATGGGGAGTATAACAATCGGCTGTTCAGTACTTGCCGGCAATGCTGATATATTTTCGAAATGCACAAATCTGAAGGGGCTTTTAAAGAGAGCTGGCAAACAAATTGTTCAAAATTCCAATATCGAGCCGGATTTGTTTGATGAAATTAACTTACCCCTTTATCGTCACGCAGGAATTTCCAGGGAGGAGGCTTTCAGTCTTACCAATCGTTTAATGAGATCTTTCAGCTTTTCCCCTGGACGGGGAGAAAAAATATGAAAACAGTTGTTTTAAATGGCAGTCCCCGGATGAATAAAGGCAATACCGAGAAAATTCTTGAACCTTTTCTCGAAGGAATGAAAGGACATCAAATAGAGATAACAAGGTTATATCTCAAGAAGATGAAGGTAGAAAGCTGCATGGGGTGCCTTAGGTGTCACGAAAACGGCGGCCAGTGTGTTATAAAGGACGATATGCAGATCCTGAGAAAGCTGTTTTATGAATGTGATCTTTTGATACTGGCAACACCCATATATGAATTTTCATATACCTCATACATGTGCAAGGCAATAGAGAGGCTTTTGGAACCTCTGGCATGCGGTGAAATTGTTCTTGCAGCTGGAAATGAATGTTATGTAAATCATACATTTAAGAGGAGAATTGGAATACTTTTAATTACCAACGGTTCATTTGATGGGGAATATACATTTGGTCCT
>JADFZC010000805.1 GCA_015232735.1 Oligoflexales bacterium
AAATTCATATCTCATGGCGTACTCCGGAGTTTTGGAATATTTGAGAAAAACGCCCCCACAAAAAGCGGCAAATAAGCCTGATCCTAAGCCCAGATAAGCGTAAGATGACTTCCTTAAGGCAAAATTCCTGTTGCCGGCATCCCGTACATTTGCAAGAATACGCCAAAATCTATATTTGGCTGGGCTTTCAAAATGAAATGTATCGATCAACTTCAAAAAGTAAATTGGCAAAAAGCGGGCAACTTTTTTGAAACATGGATGGACATGGGCATCCTCCATGGTTTCTATCGTGAAGAGCAGCTTCATTACGAGATAGAACATCCCAAACAGGTGCATGGGACCGGTATTTGTATTCCCTCGGAGAAGACAAGGTGGAACAATGACATAAACCGTGTGGTTTCGGATGCGATTTTCACAGATGAAAAAGGACGGGTGATAGGCGTTCAAACAGCAGATTGCCTTCCGGTCCTTGTTTATTCAAGGAAAGGCATAATGGCGATTCATGGCGGATGGAAAGGAATATCAAAAGGAATATTTCAAGAGGCGCATGTCTACCTGTCAGGCCGTGGAATATCAAATCCTGAGTTGATGATAGGCATAGGCCCTGGAATTTGCGCAAGATGTTTTGAAGTAGGAAGGGAAGTCATTGATGCAGTGGAGGGACTTCCTTCGGTTTTGTCCGATGCCGAGCTGGCCCTGGCTTTTTCAAAGGGATTGAGGGATCGTTGGCATGTTGATTTGGCCGTGTTAGCCGTGTTGGAGTGGATCAGCCTCGGCGTCAAACCGGAAAATATCTTTGTCATGCAAAGCTGCACCCTTGAAGACAAGGGAAGATGGCATAGCTACAGGCGGGACAAGGATGATGCCGGGCGAAATTTTTGTTTCATTAAAATTTAAGGAAACCTCGTCCTTCAGGGCCGGGTTTACGAGTATCTAGAAAATTTCGCAATATTGGCATCTTTTGGAAAAAGGAGTCTCCATTTTACCGGACTTTTAAAAAAGATCATCGCTTCTTTTGAAAGCTGTTCCATTTCGTGCTTGCCAACTGATTTGGGATTGACGCCCCTGAAAGTAACCACGCACAGTTCCCGCCCGTGATATTTTATCGGATATGCGTCATAAATTGGAATATCTATGACAGGAATGCTGAGTGCCTTGAGCAGACTGTTATTCGTGCGTTTTACTTTTGAAAGCAGGTCCCTGATGTCCTCCTCTCTCAAATTATATAGTTCAGCTTCTATCCTTTCTTGAAAATCCTTCATCTTAAACGGCTTGACAACAAAATTGTCGCATCCAAGTTTTATGGCTTCCTTGATTGTATCCTCGTCGCCACGCGCAGATACCATAATAATTGGAATGGAACTGGTTAGAGCATTAGCCCTGATGATTTCAAGGAGGGAAAGACCGCTCATGTCTGGAAGATTTATGTCAAGAATCAAAAGGTCGGGAGGGTTATTTTTTAATTCCTCCAGGAATGTTTCCGCTTTGTCAGTTGTTTTGACGTCATAATTTCTGAAACTCAGAAAACATTGATACAATTTGAGAACCTCAACTTCATCATCTATTGCAAGAATTTTTTTCTGACCACGGTGTGGCGCTGCAGTGGCTGCTTCGTTCATTTTTCAGACTCCAACTAAAACTTTTAAAAAATGGCAATATTTAAATTTTACCATATCGAATAAGTATTTCGTATCCTAGCGATTCAAAAAAGGAATTTGAGATCATTTAATATGTATGGGCATATGAACGATAGGAATAATTATAAGGGGTGGATCGGATTCTCCAATAAAAATTTGAAAGGAGAAACCTGGATTTTTATGGTAAAAAAAGCAGTAAATAACAAAAAAATTAAATTCAGCAATGAAGTAAGTTTCGTGATTTTTTCGTTGAAAGAAAAAGTCAATCTTCGAGCTTTCGCAGTACTTTCAGCATCATTTGCAATAGGGTTGTTATTTTTATCATGCAGCAATGATGGAAATCAAGGATCTTCCGGTGGAAGTGAGACTCCCTCGATTTTCAATTCCGGGCCAGAAAATTTGATGGATGATAATTTTTCTGGGGATAAGGCGCAGCCACCGGCAATTTCGGAGAGCAACGCCGATGCAGGACATTCTGAGGAAAGTTTTAACAATGAAGAAATTTTATATTCTGATATCCCTTATAATTTTCCCTTTTTAAAACGCTTTCTTCTGATTCATGGAAGGGAGGAGCTTCTTGATGAGTCCAGATCCACAAATGTTGAATCGAAAAATCTAAGTTCATATGACACTGCGAG
>JADFZC010000806.1 GCA_015232735.1 Oligoflexales bacterium
TGTGGCTCTGGATGACAGAAGAATTTTTATCTGGGGAGGTTTTTCTCAAAAAGTGAAGGTATCAGATGGATTTATTATCGATCTTGAGACAAACGAGTTCACAAAGGTTCCGGAAGGGCGGTTTCTTTCGGCCAGGTCAAATGCGAAAGCCTTCCATTTTAATTCCAGGGTCTATGTCTGGGGCGGATTGCCGGCCGACGGCAACTCCAACAGCGGTGCTGTCTTTGATACGGAAAAAAAGGCATGGGAACCAATGGCGGAGATACCGGTACCTGAATTCAGGGAATTGACGGGAGCTGAAATGGTGATGCTTGAACCGAGAGGACTCGTTCTGACCGGGGGACGGCTTGGCTCTGGACGCTTTAACGACGATGTCTGGATATTTGAGTTTTCTTCAAAGAGGTGGATCAAAATAATCGCGAAAAATCCACCACAAGGGCGGATTGCCCATTGCACCGTTGCCACGGGCAGAGGAGAGATAGCGGTTTTTGGCGGGATGGGGACTGATCCCGGCTCCCGGACGCTCAGCCAGTTTGATGGAATCTGGCTGCTAAAATTGGATGAGTGAACTTTTACGGTTTTTCGCAAATCACCTGAGAGTCGTTGCCGCGAATCTGTTTTTGGACGTCGCAGCTGAATTCCCCGGCTCCCTTTATTGTCACTTTCCCCTGGTTTCCGGCCATATCAAACTGGCCACCGGCAAATTTTGATCCGCTTTGGACCTCCACAGTGCCGACAGACTGGTTGCCGCGGGCGATATAATACAGCTTGCCAAGGTTCGCTTTGAGGTCAAGTGAAACGGTGTTTTTATTTCCCGCGATAAATATGCAGATTCCTTTCACATCCTTCCCGCCGTTGATTCCCTCAACCTTTATGCTGACCTTGTTTCGGTTTCCCGTTATTTTCATGAACAATCCATCCTGGGCCGTGAAGTTTTCGACCTTTTTGCTGCCTGCGACCTTTACGCGACTTGTTTCGATACCCAAAAACTCCGCACATGATTTGATATCCCCGCTGTTATCCTTTTCTTCTTCCTTTGCCTTGTTATCGTCACCCTTATTGTCTTTGCTGTTGTTTGGATTCTCCTTATCTTTATTGCCCGAACCTGATCCTGCATTTTCAGGGTTATTGCCTGGACCTGATCCCGAATTTTCAGTGCTTTCAAAATCATTTTTAACGGTTACGTTGTCTGTCTGACCCGTTGTCGGAGCCGGTGCGGCTGCAGCTGTCGCAGTCGGTGTCGCAGTCGGCGTTGCCGCGGAGGCATCTTCTGCGTTTGACTCTTCAATCAAATAATCGATCTGGACCACATCGGTGAGACCAATCTGATTTTGGGGAGTCGAGTCTGCATTTTGATTCGCTTTTGATGATGATCCTCTGCCGCTTAGGCGGCTGGTCTGTTCGCAGGCCTGTGCCATAATACAAAATAAAAAAAGCATCGCAATTTGAATCATCCTGTTATTCATTCCCATATCTTTCCCTCCTTTGCCTCGGTTGAGATCGAATGCTAATACGATATTTGTGATAATTTATTTACTGATTTTATTATCGTCAAATTCGAGACAAATCTTGAATAAATATTATTTAAGCTGAAATATTAGCAAGATATGGTTTTTGCAAAATTACAGTTTTTTTGATGTGATTTCAAAAAGCGAAGGCGGCCCTGACTCAGCAGAGTTCCCTGCCTGCGCATTTCTCCATTGTCTTGAACTCAAAACTCTTGCTTTTCTCAATCAGATCGTCCACAGCCTGAAGCTTCCGCTTAATGGATTTTGGATCTGACAGCATTCTCTTGAACATGTGAAAACCCAGCATGAAAGAATAAAGCTCAAAAGCAAACTGCTCAGTGTCAAGGCTTTGTTTGAACTGTCCCTCGTCCTTTGCAAGCTGGGCCGCATACGCGATGCCCTTTATCCAGTTTTGCTGTGTCCTTTGAACATAATCTTTCATTTTGCACGGCTTGTCATCAAACTCAACCGTGGCTGCAATGATAGGACATCCGCCGGACAGTACCGTCGTGCTCCAGTTTATCCAGTACTCCACGAGAGCCTTTATCCTTGGTATGCCTCGTGGCATCTTGAGCGCCGGCTGCATCACCTTCTCGGAAAATATCTTCGATGCGAGGTCAAACACCATTATCTGGAGGTTTTCCTTGGATTTGAAATGTGCGAAAAGCCCGCTTTTTGACATCTTGAGCTCTTTGGCAAGTTCACCGAAGCGGAGGTTTTCCCAACCACCCCGGCTGGCGTGTTCAAGAGCCACTGACAAGATATT
>JADFZC010000807.1 GCA_015232735.1 Oligoflexales bacterium
ATGCTGGGTCAGTATCTGCTTCAGAGGCGAGAGAGCGTCATAAAAATAATAGCTTGCTCCCATGCACATGCTGAGTATGAACAGCACCATCCAGCGCACGACGGCGCTTTCCCTGATATTCCTCTTGCTTGTCGCTTGATCGCGTGTGGTCATTTGATTCCCTTTCCTGGAGTTGAATTTGACGCATCATAGCTGACAAAGTGGCTGAGGTAAACTAGTTTCTGGCGTTTTCGCACCATGAGTCATTCAATGACATGACAAGCAAGGAACCTGCCGTCTTCATAGAGCTCTTTCAGCAACACCCTGGAAATCATCCCTTTTTCCACGGCTATATTTTTATCTGACACGGCTTCCAGGTAATTGAGGGTGTGACCGATCCTGCGTCCTGCGGAATCAAGTGTATTCTCCCAAAGCACAACGGCGTATTTGCCGATGAATTTTTCCCGATATTTTCGGTTCAGCGATTCTGATAGCCCGCGAAGTCTTTGCGTCCTCAGTTTTATAAGATTTGCAGGAATGTGATCCGGCAGGCTGTGGGCTTTTGCCATGGGTCTGTCTGAATAGGGGAAGACATGGATGTGGTTGAGCGAGCTCTCCCGCGCAAAGGAATAACTTTCTTCAAAATCGTCATAAGTCTCACCTGGAAATCCGGCTATCATATCGGTACTCACAAATGCATCTGGAAAAAAACTCCGCACGGTTTCAAGTTTTTCCGTAAACTGGCGGGTTGTATAAGGTCGCTCCATCCTTCCAAGCGTCCTGTCGGAGCCTGACTGCAGGGATATGTGGAAATGATCGCAGAAAACATCCTTTCTTTTTGAGGCAATTTCAAGGAGTTCCGCATTGACTTCCAGAGGTTCTATGGATGAAAGCCTCAATCTGCACATGTCATCCCATGACAGGATCTCCCTGAGGATTTGGTTGAGCGGTTCTTTTATTCCTGAAAATTCTTTCAAATCCTTTCCATAATTTCCAATGTGTATGCCGGTGAGAACGATCTCTTTTGCGTTTTTGTCTATCAGCCTCCTGATTTCAGAGATGACATCCTTGTAGGGTACGCTCCTGCTTGCGCCTCTGGCGTAGGGAACAATGCAGTAGGAACAATAACTGTCGCATCCGTCCTGTATTTTTAAAAATGACCTGGTCTGGTCCGTATCGGCCCTTATCATGCCGGAAGCCATGCAAGGCTGCTCATTTTTTTCCTGACGGGGCAAATCATCAAAGCTTGAAAAGACCATGGGCCGGCCTTTTCGTGGATTTTTTTCCGAAAGGGCTTTATGGAGAAAGCCCGCGATTGATTCTTTTATCTTATTGGAAAAGACATAATCGATGCAATCCAGGGAAGGCAGCCTCCCGTCATCGGTCTCGGCAAAACAGCCGGTCGCCGAGATGATTGCGTTTGGATTTTCCCTTCTATATTTTCTCAACAGGTAGAGGGCCTCTCTGTCTGCATTTGCGGTAACGGAGCAGGTATTTAAAACTATTATATCCGCACCCGCAGTATCGTCCGCCCTCTCATACCCAAGATCTTTAAATTGTGTCTCAAGCCTGTGGGTGTCATAGGCGTTAACCTTGCAGCCCATTGTTTTTATGTAAAAAGATGGCATCTTGCTTCCCGTGTTTAGTCAATCGTTGGAAAGCTTTTATTAAATTTTTCCCCTGTTTTCGTCCACAAAAAGAGGGAGGATATGGTAAAAAAATAAATTTGGCTGGAAAATTTAAGAGTTGTGGCTAATTTAATTTTATTTACCGGTCGTAACGTGGCATGATAAGTGTATGTCTGAAATGCCCGGGACTGGAGAAAAATATTGATAAACCTTGGATATTATTTTTTATTTTTGTGCTTCTTGGTTTCGATTTACGGCGCGGTTGCCTCTTTGCTCTCAGTAGTGATGAGACATAGGCCCCTGTTTGTTTCCGCGAAATATGCGCTAGTCAGTGTTTTTGTTTTAACGGCAATGGCTTGTGCCGTTCTTATGTATCTGCTTGTGACAAGGGATTACAGCGTACTTTATGTCGTAAAAAATACGAGCGATGATCTGCCTCTGTTATATACCATTACGGCTTTCTGGTCCTCGCTTGAGGGGTCTCATCTCCTGTGGACATTCTTTTCCGCCTTTATGGCTGGTATTTTAGTCTTTGGGAAGTGGGACGCCTTAAGGGCGGACATCGCTTTCATAGTGGCGGTTCTTCAATTCATCCTGGTGTTTATGTTCTATCTTTCCATCACGTATTCTGATCCTTTTGTTCCAAACGTTGATTCCCCGCTGATT
>JADFZC010000808.1 GCA_015232735.1 Oligoflexales bacterium
AATCAAATAGAGTTAATGATGGATTTTCTTCTGCTTCACGCATCATACCTGATATTAATTGTTCATGTTCCATGTCTAGTAATCTATCATATATGATATCACCATTTTTTAAAGTTTTTGGAATACTAGTAGATCTAACACGTGCTTCATTAATGCCTGCTAGTTCTTGCATTCTTTTAATTTCGTTGATTTGTGTTTTCATATCAATAAATATTAATCATAATCATCTTCATTATATAATTCTATAATACTTAATAAATGTACCAATCATTTCCATCTTACATTGAGGGCAAAACTCATGGCAGAACAAAATCTTCCCACAAAGATCCTCGTTGTCGATGATGACCAGACCGTACTCAACGGTGTTGAAAATATGCTGAAAAGTTACAAAATCAACGTCATGAAAGCGGTAAACTGGGAAAATGCCCTTTACCTGTTCAATCAGAACAAATTCGATGCCTGCATTGTGGAACTTGAGCTTGCCGATATGTCAGGAACCGCTCTCATACAGAAATGGAAGAACCATGAGAACGAAGTTAAAAGAAGAACTCCTTTCATAATCTCATCAGGTGCAAAGAAAGAACCTGGCGATGAATCCCTAATAAAAGAACTCATGGATGTGGCGACCATATCAAAACCCTTCAAAATAGGACCTCTTCTGTCAGTCCTCTCAAATACCGTGACCCAGACAGCGCAGACGGAAACACGTTACAATATCATAAACAAAGTGATAGAACCGCTTATCCGCACCGGCAACAAGGAAAAAGCGATTGCCATAGCGAAGGAAAAACTTCTTCCTCTGGGAATTCCCGAGAAGATGATGGTCGGGGATTTGTGCATTGACCTTGGATATCTTCCGGATGCTTTTGAAATTGTGAAGGGACTCCATGAAAAAGATCAGACAAACATGCATTATATAAATGCGCTTGGCAAAATAAAAATGATGATGGGAGAGCTTGACGAGGCAAGGGCCTATTTTGAGAAGGCGGACAAGGTCGCGCCGCACAACATACTCAGACTTGAAAATATGGCGGATCTCTATCTGAGAAGCAAAATGCCCGAAAAAAGCATTGAGAAAATGAAGGAGCTGATTAAACTCAATCTGGAGAATCCTGACAAGAAATTCGATTACTATGAACAGATTCTCAAGGCGGGTTTTCCCGATCATGCACAGAACTTCTGCAAGCAGACTTCGACCTCCAAGGATTTGATCAGATACTACAACAACAAGGGGGTGTTGCATTCAAAAGACGGCAAGTATCGGGAAGCAATAGAGGAATATAAGACAGCTGAAAAACTGCTTCCCGATTCGGGCGAGCTTTACAGACTTCTCTTCAATCAGGCGCTGGCCCATATAAATCTCAAGACATCGGAGGATTTGAAGGAAGCGGAGACGCTGCTGAACAAGTGCCTCAGCATTAAACCCGACTTCGTGAAGGCCAAGGAGAAGCTTGAAATACTGAAGAAATTCAAAGCCAGTCATAAAACAGTGGAGAAGGCTTCCTGAAAACTTATAAAAGTATATAAATCAAAGGCATTCTTTCCCGGCTATTCCATAGGTCACGCAGGTTCCTTTCTGGTTCCAGGCTTTTTCCGGTGGAGGACAAATCGTTTCAGCATTGGGTAGGATTCTGCCGCCTGTAGAAAGCCATTTTTTCCAGTTGTCCTGTTCCTCCTGCCGGGTGGCATTGGGATTCCACAAACAATTGCAGTCACTTCGTGTTGTCGGCCCCTTGAGCCAACTTAAATAACACGCCAACGCTTCGGCCAATTTTCCCTGGGCGTACAACTGAATTTTACAATTGCATTCAAGATCGGAGAAGGAACCTATGACACGTTTATTTTCCTTTTCCACTTCAGCTAAAGTGGGCTTGTGATCCTCCGACTCTGTTGGAGTATTTCCCCTGGGATCTGTGTCAGAACTTCGTGATGGGACCACAGGTGAGGTTACTCGGCCGGTGGTATCTTTTTTTATTTCACCATCTTTTGGAACACGGTTGTCAATTGAAGCGCTACTTCGTTCCACATCGGGATTTGCTGGATGACTGGCCGGGTCCTGCTTATCTGATGTATTATTGGATTTATTTGTTCCACTGAATGAAGAGAGTCCGGTTCCACAGCCATATGTTATCAAGGTAATATAGAGAATAATAAGATAACGATGCATAGATAATTCCCTTTTAAAAAATGATATTTATGTTGCAAAACAGAAAAAAGCCACCCTTATTTTCCCGAAAATCAGGGTTGAACCGCACACCAAAACCCAACCCCC
>JADFZC010000809.1 GCA_015232735.1 Oligoflexales bacterium
AGGAGATTCAGAAATGGTTATGGCTGCAAAAAAACTTGATGAAATGAGCTTCACAAGAGAAGAACGTGAAATATATGAAGCCGAGAGAAAAAAGAGAATGGATGCTCAGGAAGAGTTACGTACTGCGCTTGAAAAAGGCGAAAATAAAGGCTATGGAAAAGGAAAAGAGGAAGGGCTTAAAGAAGGACTAAAAGAAGGAAGAAAGGAAGGAAGAAAGGAAGGAAGAAAGGAAGGACTTGATCAAGCTTTGAGAAAAATGATTGAATCAGGAATGAATGAAATCGATGCAAAAAAAATTCTCGGGCTGTGAATAGTGAGAAATCCTATGGTTGTTCTTATTTCAGAAGCATTGGATGACCTCGAAACAGGCAAAGCTTTTTTTCCCCCTTTATTCCCTATTTCAGATGTTCCTTAAACCAGGCTATCACTTTTTTCGAAGCGTCAATTACCGTCTGCGGATTGTCATAAAAATCAAACTGTGTTCCCTTGATCCAATGAAATTCTTTGGCAGAAACAAGTTTGTCAAAGAATTTTTTGGCCCCGCCAGGAATAGCAGCTTCTTCACTGTGAATAAGAATAACAGCGGCTGATATTTTCCCTGCTTCTCTTATTGGATCAAATTGTAGCCACTCAGGCCATGACATGACAGAAAAAAGGTTCTTCCAAGCAGGAATGGCACCTTGGATCGGATTCAAATCAGTGTCAATGACTTGTTCACGAAAACTCAGCGCCATACAGTCAAATCAGTTGAGGTTGAGTATGGTGCGAATAAAACATTTAGGGTTCATGTGATTGTTTTATGGGAAGCTGAAGATTCAAAGGGAGCGTTCATTCAATTTTTGGCTGATCAGAATTGGACTTTGGTTGAAGAAGGTGGAAATTTAAAAATACGGGATTATATCGTTAAGCCGGTGAAATAATTATGCAAAACACAAAACACAAAACACAAAACACAAAGCACAAAGCACAAAGCCAGGGAAAATGCAGTTAAGGATTCGATTGTGTCTACTTCCTGCATCTAATATAAGGAGAAAAGAATATGAAAAGGATTCTATTGTCCATTGTTTTTTCAATCGTTTTCACAGCTTGTGTTGCTGCTCCAAAAGCACAAACTGGGGTTTTTCAGCCGAACCAGGCCCGGTTGGATTCTCTGAAACAGTGGACATCTCTACTTAAATTGATGCAACAACCAAGACTTGCTCCGGCATCCAGGGAAAGATTAATTTCCCTTGTGGATGAATTGGTAGACGTAAACGCCTTCGACTCGGATGGGCTAAACGTTGCCATGCATGCTGCTGCGTTGGGGAATCTCGAAGTAATAATTTATATTGATTCCCGTTTACACTCAGCGCTGCTTCAAAGGCATCCAAAAACCGGTCTCAGTCTTCTGCATTTTGCCGGACAGGCGTTGGGGAATAAGGGCTCCGAAATTATCAACTGGTACTTTAAAAAATATCCAATCGAAGCTCTGCAGATGGTAAACAGCCGTGCTCTAAACTCAGAAGGGAAAGGCAATGGGCATACTGTTGCAATGGAAGCCGTTTTTGCCAAACGCATCGAAACAGTAAAAACACTCCTTGATCTTTCTTCATCCGGTTTTAGTATCGATTTTTCAACTCCTGCAATTACCGGCTGGGGACCGAAGACCATCGCAGAACGTGAAAAAATGGCAATTGCCCCATCGATTCCAGCCTGTGCAGTTCCGGCCGACCAGCGAGTTGCATGGGGAGTTGAGCAGGATCGCCTTTACCTTGAATCAATAAGCGATTCGGAACTTCGAGCAACAGAAACGAATGGAATTCAATTTCTGAAGCTGGTAAGTGAAGGCAAAATTTCCGATGCCCTTGCAATGGTTAAAACTTCAAAAGTGGCCATCAATGGCAGATACGGAAGGTTGCAGGCAACGGCACTTGGTACGGTGACAACAGCGAGTGCAAATCGAAGTCCGACGGAAGTGGCTTTGCAAACCCAGGAAATTCTTAATGCGGGAGCCGACCCCCGGGTTTCAGAGGGAAGCTTGATGTTTGTTCATGGGGCTTTCCGGTCTGCGGTCTTTGGCTTTTCAGATGCTTTACGTAATATCCTGGACAAAGTTGAAAAAGACCACGGAAAGATCGGATTGGCTCAACTTTTAAATACAAGAGGCCCCGAAAACGGTGTTACTATGGGTTTGGACGCCGCATGGCGCCGACGCGCAGATGTGCTCAAACTCTGGCTCAACAGGGGCGGGGATCCGAGAATCACCTCTTTTGCAGGGGAAACAATACTCCAG
>JADFZC010000810.1 GCA_015232735.1 Oligoflexales bacterium
AAATCCCCGAGATCAAGGCGCGAGGAGAAGGAAAACCGGAGTTTACATACTGGTAAATGAGGATTTCCCTTAATGACAGGTAATTCTCAGGAGCTCCAAAATGGTGCATTTAATGCTTGGTGTCCTAGGTGTGATAACGCTTTTATTTGGATATTTTTATGTAAGGGATTTTCCATTTAAGGAGGCCGTGAAAGAAAAAAAAATACTGTCCAGAGGATTCGGTATCGGTCTTGTTACAAATTTTTTCGACACGCTTGGCATCGGATCATTTGCACCTACGACTTCTATTTTGAAGCTTACCGGTCAGACTCCGGACAGGCTGATTCCCGGAACGCTGAATGTGGCTCACACCATACCGATTGTCTTTCAGGCATTTGTATTTATATCCATTGTTGAGGTCGATATTGTAACCTTGACGAGCCTTGTAGCGGCCTCCGTTTTGGGTGCCTATATAGGATCGGGGGTTATCTCGAAAGTCAATGAATTTGCAATAAGAATGGTGATGGGGTTCGCTCTTGCCATAGCGGCGGTCATAATGCTTTTCTCCCAATTAAAAATGATGCCTGGCGGTGGAGATGCAATAGGCCTTACCGGGATGAAACTCGCTTTCGGAATAGTTGGAAACTTTATACTTGGCGCGCTTATGACTGCAAGTATCGGGTTATATGCGCCTTGCATGGCGATGGTGTTTATGCTGGGGATGTCGCCTAAGGTGGCTTTCCCTATTATGATGGGTTCATGCGCGTTTCTTATGCCTCTTGCTGGATACAGGTTTATCAAGGAGAAGGCGTATGATAGAAAAATATCCCTGCCAATAAGCATAGGCGGAATTATCGGTGTTTATATTGCGGCTTTCATTGTACACTCACTGCCGCTTGATACATTAAGATGGGTGGTAATTGCCGTCATATCGTATACCGCAGTAATTATGGCAACCTCAAAATCAACTGCAAAGTGAAGTTTATCAGTCTTCCTTGGGAGGCAGCAGGGGCTTGCCTGTTGGCAATGATATCCATTGCTCGGATGTCAGCTCTGTGAACTTTATTTTCTGGTTGTCCCTGTTTTTCAGGAACTCGGGGGCATCGATCTCGCGTTTTCTGCATTTTTCGATTTTATAAAGACGGCTGTAGTAGGAGACATATTTTCCGTCTACACCTTTGCAGGCCTCTTTCAACGGGATAACATCAACCTCTTTTCCAATCTCAAGGATTTTTTTAAAGGCTTCGGGAAGTATTGAAGGCATATCCCTTCCCTTCTTGAATATCTTCTGTTCTTCGGAGGTCAATTCGAATATTCTCGGGACATTAATTTTGCTCTTTTTCTTGTGGTCCTCGAAAGTCTCCCAGTCTGGAAACATTCTGAGTGTGCAGTTGTCCATAAGGTATATGTCTCCGCCGATGTCCATGACGTACTTGTTATTGAGTTCGCGGCAGTTTCTGGGGATTAATTTTTTATTCGTGTTATTCGGGTCTATAAGCTCCGCCCCCTCTTCAAGCATTACAATGGTATCGTTGGTTACAGGAATCACCTTATAACCTTTAGCCGTAATTTCGCTTGTCAGATCCTGATTGAGTATTTCACGGCGCCTGCATTTTTGAACGTAATAGATCCTGTCGTAATATCCGATATATTTGCCTTCATATTTGAGGCATTCATTTTTTTTTGTCTTTGCATCAAATTTTTTTTGGGCATCAGGCTTCCAGGTTTTTCTGGGATCTTTCTCCAGTTTGTTTTCTTTGGGCTCTCTGTTTATGGTGCTTGGACTTCCTGAATTTCGTGGCGCTTCGTCCGGAACCGGATCCTCCCTAGGAGGTGGGGGTTCAGGTGGAGGTGGGGGTTCTTCAGGCGCCTGGTTTTGAGCCCTTGAGGGCGAGGCCGAAAGCACGAATAAAACTAAAGCAAGTCTGAGCATCAAACGATAGGTCATTTAAAATTTCTCCGCAGGCCGCAACAAAAAAAATTCTGCCAAATGTCTCGATACGGATCCCATCAGGACTTTCGTCCGCAAGAATGAATACCACCGGAAAAGCAGCGCTTTTTAAGGCGGAATCTTAACAATTTTAACTCTAACCCTTTCATTATGGAATAAATATTTTTCTTAAGGGGGTGTGCCTTTCAATGGGAATGTCAAGAAATTATTCAATAAATAACAACAAACCTGGTGTACGAAATGTAACCACCCAGATGAAGCGAAAAAATGTGGAATGTATGGACAAAAGACACTCTTTTCCAGGGGAATGATGGTGTAACAGGCTGATATGTCAGATGTAA
>JADFZC010000811.1 GCA_015232735.1 Oligoflexales bacterium
CATTTTTGGCAGATTCGATATCTTTTTGAATTTTGAAGTTACCCTTTGCCTGGGTGCTCATTTCATCTGCAACAGTAAAAAACTCGTTCTTCGATAAAGAACCATTTTTATCCTTGTCATAATATTTGAGGAAATCCTTCGACTGCCTGTCGACCATTGCTGGAATGTCTTTTCTTTCAACAAGACCTGCGACTTCTTTGCCTTCTCCTGAAATCTGCATATAAATTGATATATTGGCCAACAATAGAGACCTATCGCTAATCAACTCCTGTTCAGTTGATGCAGAGGCCGATCTTTCCTGTCCGTCGCCCTTGCCGCCGCCTTTATTTTGCTGGGAACATGCAAAAAGGACCAAAAACGCTGAAAATAAAACTGAAAATCTCATTTCACTACTCCATTCATTACATCGTTTGACAATTCTAATCCACATGGGCACTTGAGAATTTTAATTATCACATAATTTTAAACATTGACTTTATTTATTGTCAACAGCCCTAATATAAAACATTAAGGCTGTCCTTATATTATATAATAATTATTACTACGTCAACATATTTATAAAATCCTTTAAAAAAATAACAAGCATTATGCTCAAGCCCCACACTATTATTGACAGATAAACAGACTATTTCCAATAAATGCGTCCGAATATGCTGGAAAAATATCACGAACAATATAGCATTGTTCAGTACTCAAAATGTTTCCTCCTTTGGCGGCAGCTGAAATTCCCGCTTTGACAAATAGCTGCAGAAGTCCTTGACTGGTCTGCGACTGGCTCACCGATTTGGGTATCAAATCAAGCCATTTCATCAAAAGCGAACCTTTGATCTTGGCTGGATCCCTTGAAGCCTTGACATCATAGGATGCATCAAAAATCCGGTTGAGCCCATACGCTATTATGGAACCTATGGAATGAACATCCTGAAAGTTAGGGACTTCGCATGAAGTTGTTGCTTCACCATATGTGGAACTGAAAAAACGGCTGACAACATCTCTTGTGAGCTGTTTTCTTACGCCATTGCCGAAATACCCTGAAAGCAAGTTTCTGCTTTTGTCAAAACATTTAAGATTGACGACAAGATCGCTTCTGGCTCCCTGAGCATAGAAGGCAAATAGATCAGCAAACCCTTCATTCATTGTGCTGATAATTGTGGTTAACGGTACGACTCTCGCCGAACCAGCCAGGGCCAGCGTGTTTTCCTCGCTGCGAAGAGTCTCCTCTTTTACATCGGCATTCGAGGAAAAATAATTGTTAAATATCGTTTGGGAAGTATCGGATGATGCCTGGCTGAAATAGCTTCGGAACACATGGTGAGCTCCTTCATGTGACAACACCCATGGGTATTCCCACAGATTCGTATCGGGCCAAAGAAGCGCGCCTACCGCCCCCTTTGGAAAGACGACAACAGTAGGTTCATTCTCAAGAGAGGGGAAAAAAGCCAGATTGTCTGTTTTGATCTTTGAGCTTGAAGGATAACGGCTGTAAAAAGAAGGCAGAACAAGCAATTTCACTGCAGAAAGCGGCATATGGCTTCCCCTGATGTCTTCGTAGAATCTGAACACCGAGTTCAGGTGAACAAGACTTGTGAGTCCTATTGATTCCAAGCTGTTGCGCTGATATCGGGGATTGCTGTCACAGATCTTGAGCGGGACCGGACTTTGCTTGATCTCCATCTCCTTTTCACAGCTTGTGGTATCGTCATCGATTCTGCAGGTTTTTTCGGTGATCATGGCGAATTCGGTGGCTTTTATGAAAGGAGTGTGAAGAGAATTCTGACTTCCAACTGAACTCAGATTTGCCATCACCGGTTTGATGCTGCCCCCCTGCATTGAATAGATCAAGCCTTGCCTGATATCGGAAGCTCCGCTTTGATTCAAACAATCGGAATCAGCCATAAAATATTTGCTCAGCTCAGAACTGCTGGAAAAATATTCCGGTGATATGACTTTCTTTTCAACTTTATCCTCCTCTCTCACCCCGCAACCTGAAAAAATTATGCAGGACAGCAAAAGTGGTAAAAAGACAGGCAGAAATCGAGAGACAGGGGCAGGCAACATCAGGAACTCCACAGGCGGCACAATAAGAAAAACAACAACAATCGAAAAGGCAACATCAACAAGGAACAACAGTCACAATTTTTGCTAAATGATTTTAACCCACCTGGACAGGGGGGTCAGGCCACAGAAAGTTCTGCAAGTATTAAGCCAATCCTAACTATTTGATTTTAAAGGACTAGTAATATAAAAAATTCTATATTTTCTGATCAGCT
>JADFZC010000812.1 GCA_015232735.1 Oligoflexales bacterium
AACACCAGGCAGCCCAACACCAGGCAGCCCAACACCAGGCAGCCCAACACCAGGCGGCACAACAGGTGGTGAACTGCCTTCAAACCATATTGGTATTGCCAGAGGGATCAATCCTGGACGAGTGGTTTGGAGCCATGATCCAAAAAGCACAGTCTGGAGCGGCAATCGCGACGGCTCTCACTTTTGGGACCCGGATAAAACGGACCAAAATCGTGTTGATGCCATGTTAACAGCGTCGCTGCAAAACCTTACGGGAACCGGAAGTCCGGCGGCAGCCTGGGATGCCCTTTTTCGCAGCTTTAACAAGCGCCGCGGCCTGGGAGATATCGGCTACAATCAATCCGCCCGCAAGATCATCGCTGTAAAGATCAACCAAAACCCCACCAATAACCAGAATACCGATTATTATGCAAAAAATGGCGTTCCCAATGATGAGTATTCGATCACGGCCAGTCCTCATGTAATCCTCGCACTTGTGAAGTCTCTGGTAGCTGCAGGAGTAAAGGAAAGCGACATCATTTTTTCCGATCCTACAGGTGTTAACCGGGGGTGGGGCGGACCTCGAACGATCGGCGACAATATCTTTAATTATGTACACCAAGGCTATCCTGGGATTCGTTTTGTTGATGGTGTCGGCAAGAACGGACGAGAACTGGCAACCTGGCCTTCACAAGACAACATACTTTATGCCGGGGGAAAGGGAGGGGACGAAAACAAGGGCAAACGAATCGCCGGTCACTTCCTTGATGCCGGATTCCTGATCAACATGGCAATCATGAAACATCATGGTGACGGTCCTACCGTCTGCTTTAAAAACCACTATGGCAGCGTCAATGGTCAGCGTCATGGGCCAATTTATGGCAACCAAGGTTCAAATTACTATTCAAATATGATCGAACCTATGGGGCATGAGGAATTGGGCGAGAAGACTTTATTATATATAGTTGACGCTCTTTATGCAAGCAAGTCACCCAATGGTGTCCCGGAAAAATGGAAAAAAGATCCATTCAATAACTCCTGGCCTGCAAGCCTTTTTGTTTCGGAGGATGTTGTTGCAATCGACTCTGTGGCCTTTGATTTTATGAACTATGAATGGGGAATGCCCGCCAATACGGATTATCATCTCCATGAAGCCGCCTCGATCCCTGATGCAAACGGTCGAAAACTGTCAGGGACCATCTATAGACCGACCATGGGAAATCAGAAAATCCTCGGAAGTCTGGGCGTCCATGAACATTGGAACAATCCAAAAGAGCGAAAGTATTCGCGCAATCTCAACCCTGTTCTGGGAAAAGGAATTGAACTCGTTTTAATTGAATTATGAATTCTATAACCTGTAACTTGCTGAGAGACCTATAAGGCTTTTAAAATAGCTGTTTGAGGAAATGCTTGAATTATCGTTCAAAAGGTCCACAAAAAACCTGGAGTCCAGCATGGTCGAAAAATTCCATACCGATTCACCGCGAAGCTCCATCAGAAGATCGCTTCTTGCCTCTTCTCCGGAACGGGCATACTGCCTGTTTTCCAGGTTGAAAACGCTGTTGAAATACAGCCGCCTCGAATAGTTGTAGACATAGTCGGCACCAATCAGAACTGAAAAATAGTCCGAAGAGGTCGACAGTTCACTGACATGGCGATTTTGAGCAAGCCTGAGGTCCCCCTTGAGCCTTGACTCGCTTTCCTGCCTGAAAGTGAAAATAGCATCAAAAATCAGAAACCTGGTGGCAAGCGAGGTGTGTGTATTTATCTCCTCCGTAAACGGGTCCAGTACCATCTTCTGGTCTCTCACTATGTCGAAATACTGCGAGCTTGCAAGCGAGAATCTTGGAGTGAACTTCATCCGTGGCTGTTCCATAAAAAGCAGAAGGCCGAAGCCGTCAAGCCCTCCGCTGCCGCTGCGTATTACATCAAAAAAAGGATATCCCCCGAATATGTAACTCACAGCCGAATCCTCGTTTCTCATTGAAAGCGAAAAGTCCCAGAAAATCCTGGTTTTGAGTATACTGAGGGATTGAAGGCTCCAATTCCGGTATGCGGCGCTGACACCAGCTGTGGAACTTGCGAATTTGTCCTCAAAGGTCTTTTTCCTGTAATCGATATTCAGGTTTAAAGCCTTTGAAGATCTGTGGGGCAGTGGAGGCTCCACACTGTTCGGTATGCGATAGACATTCGAATCTGCAAAATAACCCAGAGACAACTCAAACCCTTTTACATTCTCCGCATCCAGCACCTTCAAAAACTCCATGGTGCTCTCTTCCAGAGTCTC
>JADFZC010000813.1 GCA_015232735.1 Oligoflexales bacterium
AAAATACCTGAGAAAAAGAGATTTTCATTAGTTGCAAGGGCCAAGAGTTTCACTCATGCTTTTCGTGGATTGGTGATCTTTATTCGAACTACTCATAATGCTTGGGTTCATCTATTTGTGGGCGTTGTAGTTGTTATTCTCGGCTGGGTGCTATGTATATCTCATGTAGAGTGGATGATCATAGTCTTAGTTATCGGTTTAGTTTTAGTTTCAGAAGCCTTTAATACCGCTATCGAGATAGATATAGATCTGACAAGTCCTGATTTTCATCCGTATGCACGTGATACAAAGGACGTAGCTGCAGGTGCTGTTCTGGTGTCTACAATAACTGCGATTGTTGTGGGTATGATAATATTTATCCCAAACATCATAATATTAATTTAATTTTATTCTACAAAAAGCACCCCCTGGGTGCTTTTTTGTTCGCATTGACTAAAAAGTTGCATATTGGTAATGTATACAAAAAACCCTTAAATATATATAGGAAATGAGTACAATTAATTTTATGGACGCAATGCGTCAGATGGATGCAGATCAAAGAATGGTTTGCGTAGGAATGGACACTGATTATGAGAAAATCCCGATTTCAGTAAAAGAAAAAATTGGCGGACATCTGGGTTCAGATGATCACATCCATGACTCTATGGTTTTCTTTAATCACAAGATTATTGATGCCACTTGTGATGCTGTAAAAGTTTACAAGCCGAATTTGGCTTTCTACTTGCAGTATGGAGCTATTGGTGTGAGCATTTTGCAGAGTACTGTGGCCCGTGCTAAATCAAAGGGTATACGATCTATACTTGATGCAAAGATTTCAGACATTGATAACACAAGTGAAAAGTACGCCCGCTTTGTATTTGAGATTATCGGTGCTGATGCGGTTACGGTCAACCCTTATCTGGGTCACACTGCGTTAGCTCCATTTTTGGAACGCAAGGATCACGGGATAATCGTATTGTGCCGTACTTCAAACAAGGGTAGTGATGAATTTCAGGGTATGATTTGCGAGAATGGATTACCATTGTATTTGAATGTTGCAAAGCGTATTTCAGATGAAAAAACCTGGAACAAAAACAAAAATTGCATGCTCGTCACCGGAGCGACTTACCCAGAAGATTTAAGGCGCATCACTGATCAAACAGGATCTGATTTGGATAAGCTTATACCTGGTATCGGAGCTCAAGGGGGTGATTTAGAGGCTACCTTGGCTTCAAGCTTAAATCTCCGGAATGGAGGAATCATGATAAATTCATCACGCGGTATTTTGTATGCTTCTGCCGATGAAGATTTTGCTGAAGCTGCAAGAAGAGAAACTGTAAAATTACAGAGTTCAATTTCTGGATTTATTAGTTTAACAAAACAATCAAGGCATTAACATAAAGTTTGCCAAACGAAAAAAGAGGGGACATAATAGTGTCGCCCTCTTTTCTTTTTTTAGAAACCTTAGAAACCATTTCTTTCTGCCCATTTTATTGGACTTGAAAAGAAATCATTTAGCGTCTCCTGGTTTGATTGACTAATCAATCCCTGCATTGCTGCTGAATTGATAATCTCTCTACCATTTAATGCACTATACAAACTTACCCCCTGATCATTTGCCATTGTTTTTGACATTGGAAAATCATAGGTAAAAATTGATAGTTCATTTTCAACAATGGCACCCAATTTTCTGGCTGCTGTGACTGCGGATAGACCGCTTTGTCCGGTGGAGATCAAGTCCTCGATTACCAAGGCTTTTTTGCCTGAGATGTCGATCGAAAGAGGTATGGATGTATTGTGAATATGAAAGCTATCCATAATGTGTACACCGTTTTCTTTTGCTACCGACATAAGCTGCCTTACATCTGTGTGGTCGCTGTACAAAAGAAATGCAGTTGTATCCTTGATCCCACCTTCGATACCCACCTTGTCCCCGTGGTTCTTTGGGTTACTCCGGATGTATCCAAAAGGTAATCCTTCTTCATTTGCTAAACGGATACCTATGGATATTGCATCAGGGCACGAAGAGATAATAGTTTCCGGACCACGCCCTGAAACATTTTTTTGGTAATAGTTTAGGATTTTTTCAAAACCATTCAGCTCCCTTTGTGCTTTTCCCTCCTTGTTGATGATGACAAAAGGCTTGCCTATTTTGTCTGCCAATAATTTTCCGGGCCAGATTCCTGCTGTTGATGTCCCGATTATGATACCAGTATTGTCATACAATTTTTCTTTTCGAGCAGTTGCGTGCACGGTTTCCATTATCAATGTTCTTAATTCCGGTAG
>JADFZC010000814.1 GCA_015232735.1 Oligoflexales bacterium
AAAACGGAATAAATAATTCAGGATCATAATCCAGCCCTGAGCCTTCCGACATGATCTTAAGGGATTCCGCCGCATCATAGGACGGTTTATAGGCCCGCTTCATCAAAAGTGCCGAATATACATTGGCTATCGTTATTATTCTTGTAATGATATGTATACCGTTGTCAGGGTCGTCCTCAGCCCTTCCCCTTTTGCCGTGAGGGTAGCCGGTCCCGTCAAACTTTTCATGGTGCTCAAGGGCAACCCTCGCAGCTATATCGGGAATGGGGGCGCCGTCACCGATGAGACGGCATAATTCTTCATAACCCTTTAGCGTATGTGTTTTCATTATCTCAAACTCATGAGGCTCAAAAATTCCAGGCTTGTTGAGTATATGATTTGGAATCTCGGATTTGCCGATATCATGATATATGCCGCAAATGGCAACAAGCTCGGCAATCTTCGTGGAAAGTTTGTGACTCAATACGGTCGTGGCTATGGTACCTGCGATAATGGACACGGACGCACTGTGATCGTAAAGGGAAGGATCCATCTGTACCATGCGGCTGAGCGTGCTCATCACATGCTTGTTGCCGATCATCTCATTTATCATCCGCCCGGTTGAATTTGATATGAAATCGGCCACCTCAGGCGTTATTCCTCCTTTTACAACAAGCTGTGTCGCCGAGGTAAGGTCGGTAAAAATTTCAATGGTGCTCCTGTCGAGGCTTGGATCGTCTGAAAGCAGCTTGTTAATTTTTTCCCTTCGAACCCTGCGTCCGTAATCGGTATACTTTTTCTCATCCTCCTTTTTGATCATGAGGTAAACGTGATCGTAGTTCTTTTCCATCACATCCCGAACCTGATCCAAATACTCTTTGTGATGAAACTCCGAAGGTTTCACATATTCTATGACTTCATTTCCAACCTGAAGGAAAATCGAAAAATCCGCTACATCGGAATCGTAGAAGATTCCAAACTGCTCCATTGTCAAAATGCGAAATTCATTTATAAAATTGACAGATATCGGCCAGATGCGACACCTTTGCCTGGTTTCTTTCTTGATTTGATAGGTTAAACTCAAAGAGTCCTGCCTCCAGCCATGTTTGCAATCAGGTTTTCTTTAAATATTTTAACTCGAAATGGATGATGCGTTAAGAGACAGCATAAAAATTTTTTTAAATTGACGGATATCTCCATCCTTTTTGCATTTAAATCTCTTTTTATTGACGAAAGGCATATGATCCAATTATAGTTCCTCAATCATTAATTGAACCCATTGGATTGACACATTGAAAAGAATTATTTTTCCAATTCTTAAAAGGAGAGATCATGTGCTGGAAGTCACCGAAGACCCTGTTTCTGTTTTTTTTGATACTGTACTCGTTTCCAATGATGGCCGATGGTGATCTGAAAACCAGGTTTTCCAAAAATGTTGATCCCGAAAGCGTGATTCCAGAGTACCCCAGACCGCTCCTGGCAAGAAAGAGATGGATCAACCTCAACGGATTATGGGATTACAGCATCCTCCCTGCCGACAGCTCCTACAAAAACCTCCCGGACGGACAGATACTCGTTCCGTTTCCAATAGAGTCACAGCTTTCCGGGGTGAAAAAAAAGGTGGGGCACGAAAACCGGTTATGGTACAGCCGCTATTTCAGTATGCCCGAAGATTATACAGGCGAGAGAATTATTCTCAACTTCGGCGCGGTTGACTGGCATGCCAGGATTTGGATAAATGACAGATACATTGGAGAGCACAAGGGAGGCTATGACCCATTCTCATTCGATATTACAGACGCCCTGACGTGGTCGGGAAAAGAGAAAATCGTAATCTCGGTATGGGACCCGACAAATAAAAAGGCCATTCCCTCAGGCAAGCAGGTCATTAATCCCGGCGGCATCTGGTACACAAGCGTAACCGGCATATGGCAGACCGTATGGCTCGAACCTGTCCCTCAAAGCCATATCGCAAGTATCAAAATCACGCCCGATGTGGATAAGGGAACCATAACGGTTACGACCCATATAGAAAAAGGATCACCTTCCCAAAACCTTCGCATCACAGCGTTCGACGGTGATATTCCGGTCGCTGAAAAGGTTTTCAGTACCGACGGGGAGGCAAAACTCTCCATTCCCTCTCCAAGGCTTTGGTCCCCTGGGTCCCCCTTCATTTACAATCTCGCAGTTGCGCTTGAAAACGGCGAAATGACCATCGACAGAATTGAAAGCTATTTCGCGATGAGAAAAATCGAAATCGCAAAGGATAAAAGCGGACTCAACA
>JADFZC010000815.1 GCA_015232735.1 Oligoflexales bacterium
CCCAGTCCGCCAAGACCGCCAGTTCCTCCCTGACCTGATCCTTCGCCGCCGGCTCCGGATCCAAAATTATTTACCGCAGTCCCGCTTCCGGCAAGACCGAGCGAACTGCCCGTACCCATTCCGCCAAAACCATATGTCTTATCCATATGGCCGCTGCCGCCCCCGGCACCGCCTGCGGAATTTGTAAAATTGGTATGAATGGCGCCAACACCGGTATTTGACAAGATCTTTCCAGCACCGAGACCCAGTTTTGAAAGGTTCACTCCGGAGGCCTTGTTGTTATTGACTCCCTCAACGCCCATTACGCTGGTTTTCTGGTTGCCTTTCCTTCCTCCGCCGACCTGTCCCATTCCGCTGCCTTTTTCACCGCCCGTTTTAAGTCCGGCCTGATCCGTTTTGGGTCCTGCGAGTTTGAAGTCGGGATTTTTGGCGCCGGTTGAAGCCATTCCCTCCGCCTTTCCGACCTCATTCAGTTTATTTAAAATATCCTTTACCTTCGGCTTATCCTTGGGAAGCGAATCGGTCGACTTTGATTTTTCCGCCACCTTCACCTCTTCTTTCGGCTGAGGCTTGGGAGGCTCTGCCGGTTTTGGCGTAGGAGGAGTCTGTTTGGGAGGCTCCGGCTTCTTCGGCTTTACCTCAGGAGGCTGAGGCTTGGGCGGTTGAGGCTTGGGTGGTGTCTTCTTCTCGGCCACCTCTACCTTTGGCTTGGGAGGCTCCTCTTTCTTTTTTGGTTTTTTCTCTTCAGGTTTCTGTTTTTCAGGGACGTTCACCAGCGTCCAGGCGTCATCCTCCCTCTCCACTTTCTTGACCGGAGTAGCCATCCACAGCATGGGAACCGTAATAAAATACAAAAGCAGAGATGTGCTTAAAAGCGCAATGAAGAACGGATCTCTAGCCTTGTTGGGAGGCAGTACGACATCAGGCGGCTTTATGAACATCAGGAAGAACGAGATCGGGCCATGAAGCACATGTGCTATGTCCCTTCTCCCCAGGGAAACCTTTGCCTCGCCCTTCTTGCTGCCTACCTGCCCGTCCTTGCGTATTCTGGCTTCCATATCCGGAAGCATCCTGAGGGTGTACCCGGCATCGGAAAGGGTTGCAAACAGATGCCTTGAGATATTGCTTTCACCGCCCGCCAAAAAGTGAGCCTTTGTGGGATCACCTATCGTGCATGCCTCAAAACCCTTGTATGCAGGATGAAAAAGTTCTACATCGAGAATGGTGTCTCCCCAGTAGGAGACAACTTCCAGAACGTCCCCGCTCGGCTTTGCATCACGGGGAGAAAACAGGACATCCTTCTTTCTTCCCTTTTCCTGAGGGGAAGAACCCTGCCTTGGCGGTGGAGTTTTTACTCTTTCCTTGGGCACATCATCCTCCACCTCCTTATCACCCTTCAGACTGTGAGACGGTGCCGTCATTGCCTCAGGCGAAGTTCTCTCGGATGGTTCATAATCGTCGTCATACGAATCATCCTCAATTGCTGTGCTTGACGTCAAAATCTCAGAAGCTTTCTGAGTACCGGGAGCAACGACATCAAGGGTTATGTCCCCTATTGTAATCGCATCCCCGACCTTAATCTCTTTTTCGACGTCGATCTTCTCCCCGTTTACCATGACTCCAGCCTTTGATCCAAGATCCACGATGAACTGCTTTCCATCATCGTGCTCTTCAATCATGGCATGGATAGGCTCAACTCCAGGAGCCCTTATAACCACTTCGTTTGACAGAAGCGTTCCTATAAGAGTTCTGGATGATAATAATGCAATTACCTGCGGGGACTGATTGGGTAGTGTAAAACGTATTTCAAGGCTCATTCCATATCCTTAGAACTAGAAACCATAAAAATACAACAGTATTTTTATAAAAAAAATACATCCACGTTCATGTCATTATTCAGTTCATTATCTCGCTTTATGAAAAAAATTTAAAGCCTTTATAGCATTTTTTTATTATTTTTTCACTCGGCGTCATTATTTTAATCCAGCCTAGGGCTTGGAAGGATCCTTTTTATCCTCCGATTTCTTTGCCGGTTCCTTTGCCGGTTCCTTTTCCTCCTTTTCAGCCGGATCCTTTGTCACTTCCTTTGCACCTTTTCCTGCGTCTGGCTCACCCGGCGCCTTGGGGGAAGCCTTTGGAGCCTTGTTTATCTCTTCCAAAGCCCTGTATGCCTTCTCATCGAGGTCTGCCGGGCCGCGTCCATCCCTGAGAACCTTCTCAAGCAATGTTCTCGCCTTCTCTATGTTCTTCTTCCCCTGCAG
>JADFZC010000816.1 GCA_015232735.1 Oligoflexales bacterium
AAATGAGGATCGCCCGACGACGATTAACACAGAGTCAGACCTTTTCGGCTAGGGTTTAGCCAACCGAGTTTGATTTTGAAAAAAGGAATTTTGAACATGACTTTGGAGTTTGTAAAGCAGGACCCCTATTTGACACCTTATGAAGGTGAACTGTACTGGCGGATTGAAAGATTCAGGATGAAGCTGGGAGAGCTGACCGGCAAGACGGGAGACCTCTCCAATTTTGCGCTTGGTTATCTCTATTACGGGCTTCAAAGGGAGAAGGATGGAAACTGGGTTATGAGGGAATGGGCGCCCAATGCCACCTCGATAACCCTTGTCGGAGATTTTTCGAGATGGCAGGAGAAACCGGAGTTCTCCTTTGCCAGAATAAACAGGCAGGGTGATTTCGAGCTGAGAATACCCGGGTCTGTTTTAAAACACGGGATGAATTACAATCTCAAGGTAAGATGGCACGGTGGGGAAGGCGTCCGTCTTCCGGCATACGCAAATTATGTTGTCCAGGACGAAAAGACAAAACAGTTTTCCGGACAGGTGTGGGCTCCGGAAATTCCCTATCAGTGGAAGCATCGGAACTTCAAAAGAGGCAATGAACCGCTTTTGATATACGAATCTCATGTCGGTATGGCACAGGAGGATGAGAAGGTTGGAACTTATCTGGAGTTTCGCGACAAGACCCTTCCAAGGATAATCAAGGCTGGATATAACGCCATACAATTCATGGCGCTGACGGAACATCCCTATTATGGCTCTTTCGGTTACCAGGTTTCAAATTTTTTCGCGCCTTCAA
This sequence comes from Oligoflexales bacterium, assembly GCA_015232735.1. The sequence continues at coordinate 791 of JADFZC010000816.1, forward strand.
GCCGCTTTGGAACGCCCGATGAGCTCAAGGCGCTTGTAGACGCCTGCCATGAAAGCGGCGTTACCGTGATAATGGATATCGTTCATTCGCATGCTGTCAGAAACGAGGTGGAGGGCATAAGCCGGCAGGATGGGACCCTCTACCAGTATTTTCACGATGGCGGAAAGGGATTCCATCCGGCATGGGATTCCCGCTGCTTCGATTATGGCAAGAACGAGGTTCTCCACTTTTTGCTCTCCAACTGCCGCTACTGGCTGGATGTATTCGATGTTGACGGATTCAGGTTCGACGGCGTTACATCGATGCTATACTGGGACAGGGGGCACAGGGCATTCGATCATTACGATCACTATTTTAACGAGGGTGTCGACAAGGACGCTGTCAGGTATCTTGCTCTGGCCAACAAGCTTATTCATGATTTCAAGCCTCACGCAATTACCATAGCGGAAGATATGAGCGGAATGCCGGGCATGTGCCTTTCACCTGAAGATAGCGGGGTCGGGTTTGACTACAGGCTTGCAATGGGCATGCCTGACCTGTGGATTAAAATAGTCAAGCATAAACGCTATGAGGACTGGAACGTCGAAGAGATATGGAATGAGCTTATTAACAGGAGGATTGACGCGAAAACCATATGCTATTCGGAGTCCCATGATCAGGCGCTGGTCGGCGACAAGACGCTCATCTTCCACCTCATCGATAAAGAGATGTACTGGCACATGAACATCGGATCTGAGAACATGATAATCGATAAGGGGATCGCGCAGCTGAAGTTGATACGGCTTGTTACATTCGCTGCAGGCGGCGAGGGATATCTCAACTTCATGGGCAATGAATTCGGGCATCCCCAGTGGATCGATTTTCCACGGGAGGGAAACGGCTGGTCATATCACTGGGCAAGAAGACAATGGAACCTTATCGACCATAAGGAACTTCGATACCACAGAATCGGAAATTTCGACCGCGACATGGTTACACTCTGCAAAGAGAGCCTGAGTCACCGCTACTCAAGTTATGTCCTGTCCAACGTGGGAGATCAGGTTCTCGCCTTTTCAAGGGGGGATCTCTATTATTTCTTCAATTTCAGTCTTCATAACTCATATGCCGATTATGGCATAAGGGTGCCGATCGGGGATTATGAGCTTGTGATAAGTTCAGACGATGTCGAGTATGACGGACAGGGAAGGGTCTTGAAACCACAGACTTATTCGACCCTGAATGATGACGATCCTTATAATGGCTGGATCAGGCTTTATCTGCCGACCCAGACGGCGCTTGTGCTCAGGAAAATAACCAAAAACTGAAAGGTTTTTTAATATCCCCTGGCACAAGCAGTTTCTGTGCTGACGGAAGTTCACAGAACAATTGACTTTACCAGAATAATTTTACATAATCCCACATATCTTTTATCAAGTTTAAGGAAACCTCGTCCTTCAGGGCGAGGTCCTTCAAGCTAACCAAAATCAGGA
>JADFZC010000817.1 GCA_015232735.1 Oligoflexales bacterium
GAGAAGATCGGCCATTGAACGCTTTTCCAAACCGAGCAGTTTCGCACCGCCCGTCTCAAGCCCGAACCAGTTTGCCCCTTTTATATGGAAAACCTTGCCATTCAACAGCACATCGCCATTTTCCGAAGTCCACTCCGCCTGACCGCTTATTTTGGCGGCGTCTCCAAAAAATGTTGACCTCTCCGACGGAACCTGTTCATATGCCGTACAGGAACTGAGGAAAATCCCCGATGCTGCCAGAACCCACGATATTGTAAACTTACCAATGATTTTTTGCCAAAACATACAGACTCCTTACCTGTGAATGCAACTCAATTGCCAAAGCACCGGACTATTTAATGCAGATTCCGTTCCAAAAACAACTAAAAACTTGTATTTTTACTACATATTAATTGACCGAACAACATGTTGCGGATTTATAATAAATTTCAGGCTGTTATAAGTAAACATAATTTTTAGAGAGGTTTCGGAATCAAATTTTTCTGATTTTTTAAGCTTTGAAGCCCGCGGTTTAAAGACAGATCTTAACATATTACAATGTTCAAGATAATGTTTTTGAGGTTCTTTCTTCTGGGCTTAGCGAAGAAGCCCACATTATTAAATACTTCGCAATCACTAAGGCTTACGGTTACCCCAAATTCTTTTTATTGAGAACTATGTCATTCCCGAAAAAATGTATTGTGTTATCCACATTCGATAGGTTTTCCTGATATTAATATCTCGAGGTAAACGATATGACACCGCTTCCACGGGAGTTTATAAAAATCTCTCAATTATTAATTTAACTTGAGAATGGTGATATGAAAGAATCAAATTTTACAGACAGATGCGGCGGGGCCAAGAGTCAACGGGATGAAACTTGGTCTGTTTTCTACAGCAAAATACGCGAAATGTGGCAACGCCATGAAGATCAAATACATCCCCACTACGTCTATCTCACAGCCGCCGATTTCAGTGTCTATAAAGAGCTTATCGATTGGAGCATGCACTCATACCGCACCCATGGAGCTTGGTTGGGAGGCGATCATGTTCAGTAGCTCCGATGACATGGCGGATCTTAGCAATCCACTTCTTGATCTGGAGAGAGAAAAGGCGGACCAATGGATTGCCGCCGCCCATAAGTCCATTGCCGCTTTTCTATCCGGCATGGAAAAACGTCCCGCTTATATAGATGCCGCTCAAAAACATGAAGCTCTCCGCCTCACTGAAAACTCTGAACCACAACCTATCGACAGCGTTTTGGAGACGTTCTTTCAAGAGATCAAACTTGACGGGATCATGACGGCAGCGGGTGGTCATATGGGATATATCCCCGGAGGGGGATTGATGGCAGGTGCACTCGCTGATTATATTGGAGCCGCTGTTAACCTCTTTACCGGCGACAGTGCGTCGGCGCCGGCGGCTGCGAAAATCCACGCCGAGACGATCAATTGGCTTTTGGGAATCGTCGGTTTTGGGCCGGAGGCTTTCGGCGACATCACATCAGGGGGGTCCCTGGCGGCACTCACGGCCCTGGTCGCAGCGCGCCAGGCTTTCAGTGAATCTTTTGCCGTCCCGGGAAAAGTGGCGGTCTATGTCGGCCAGCACGTTCACCATTCATTTCAAAAAGCCTTGGGCATTGCCGCTTATGGCAAGGTTCAGCTTCGCGTTGTCCCCTCGGGCAGGGAATTTCGCATCGACCTGCAGTCGCTGGATGATCTTTCACGACGGGATGTCGCCGCCGGTATCACGCCATGGATTGCGGTTGCCAGTGCGGGAACGACTAGCTTGGGCACAATTGATAATCTCGAGGGCATTTCCGAGATCTGCCGTCGTCGCGGAATGTGGCTGCATATCGATGCCGCCTATGGAGGCTTTTTCATGCTTGTCCCTTCGCTGCGAGGTAAATTCGCCGGCATCGATCGCGCCGACTCAATCGTTATGGATCCTCACAAGGGTCTGTTTCTCCCTTATGGCTGCGGTGCTCTTCTGGTGAAAGATAAATACAACTTGAGAAGATCGCTTAAGGCCACGGCCAGCTATCTCCAAGATTCAAAAGAGAGCGGTCTTCCTTCTCCGATGGACTACTCTCTCGAATTGACGAGGCCTTTTCGCTCGCTGCGCCTCTATCTGACGTTAAAACTGCATGGCGAGGAGTCCCTTCGTCAAGCGATCTGGCAGAAACATCGATTGGCTGAATATCTGTATGGGCGAATTTGCGATATTGCCGGTCTTCGCCTCATGGGCAAGCCTGATCTGTCTATCGTCGCTTTCTTTT
>JADFZC010000818.1 GCA_015232735.1 Oligoflexales bacterium
CTCGACCTATTGATAATTGATGATGAGGAGAGTCTGCACATACAATTGAAGCGAAGCCTTATGAAGCTGGAATTTAAGATCAGCAGTGCCACGACGGTTGAAGAGGCTAGAAGATTTCTTTCTGAGAACACATATAGATGCATTTTGGCAAACAGCATGGTACGGGGACAGAATGGAGTCGATTTTGTCGCTGAAGTCGCAAAAAATTTCCCGGACTCGAAGAGGCTTTTGATGAGTGACAGGAAGATGGCATATGACGCGGAAAAAGCGGTCAATCTTGGTCGGGTTGAAAAGATATACAGAAAACCAATTCTGCTGGATGAGCTTGTGGCTGATCTGCTTATGCTGATTAATGAGAGTACCCTTACCGCCAATATAGCGGAAGACCTGACGGGTTATCTGCCAAAAGTCTGGCACATAAGTGAGAAGGACAGCGAGGCGACCGAAAAGACGGATGAGGAATACATTCAAGGTGAGGGCAAGCTTATCCTTATTGTTGATGACAACAGGGATATGAGGAATTTTATCGCCGGCATTCTCAAAAAGCGTTCTTTCAGATACATAATGGCAAAGGATGGAATAGAAGGTTTGAGAAAAGCCGAACAGTACAAACCGGATCTTATTGTCGCGGATTGGATGATGCCGGAATTGACGGGACTGGAAATGATAGAAAGGCTTCATATGGAGCCTGTCTTAAGTTCCATACCTACCATTCTGCTGACTGCCAAGAGCGATGAGGCAAGCAAACTGACAGGAATGCAAAAGGGGGCGAATGCCTATATAGGGAAGCCTTTTGATGAGCTTGAACTTTTCAGTATACTGGAGAATCTGCTGAGGCTTAAGGCGGGAGAGGAAAGGATAAGGGAACTTAACAGGGATATGACCGAGAACATACTGAAAAGGTTTCTTCCTTCAAGACTGGTGGATGAGATTGCATCTGGAAAAAAGGTGCTGGACGATACGCCGAAGTTAATGAATATTACGATCTTGTTTGCGAACATAGTCAGTTTCACGAAGAGATCCGAGGAGCTTGGAGCAAAAAAAACATCAGCCCTGTTAAATTCCTATTTTGACAAAATGACTGAGGTTGTCCTTGATAACGGGGGAACCGTGGACAAGTTCCTTGGAGACGGAATCATGGCAATTTTCGGCGCTCCGGAACAGGATTCCCCCGAGGTTCAGATAAAGAAGGCCCTTGATGCCGCTTCAGCCATGAAAGCCGCCCTCGATGAGCTGAATAAGGAATGGGAAAAGAGCGGAGTGGAAAAAATACTTATGAGGGTGGGTATTCATCACGGAGGTGGAATTGTCGGTACATTCGGAGGCAAGAGAAGGACTGAGTACACGGTTATCGGGCCCGCGGTAAATCTTGCGAGCAGAATCGAAAAGGCCGCTGAGCCTGGAGAAATCTTCTTTTCAATGTCTGTGCGTGATCTCATTTCCAACAGGAAATGGAAAAAAGCCGGTGTCTATAACCTCAGAGGCATTGGCGAGGTGATCCTCTTCAAATTGGAGGATTCCAGGGAAGAAAGCGCAGCCTGACAAGCAGCAAAATCCAACCTGTCATCAAGTTTAAGGAAACCTTGTCCTTCAGGGCGAGGCCCTTCAAGCTAGCCAAAATCAGGAGAGGTTTAAAGCCCCTGCTGATTCGACACCCCGTCCTTCAGTGCCGGGTTTACTGAATAAATTTCCAGAAGACCTGCCTTTGCGATATTATGCCATCGTTTAAAGGCAGGTTTTTGCCGTCTTTTGTGAACTCAGTCAGCGCCGCCCTTGAGAGATCGAGGTGATTTGGGTCTGCTATGCAAGGTTGATTGTTCTGCGTGGTCGGGCACTCGTCGGCAACAATGAAATTGAGGGTGGCGCCTGTGTACTGGTCCGTGCTGGAGCCGCCCTGGCATTCACCTTTCGATATTCCTGAGGTACACTTTGGCCCCATCTGGACCTGTATCCACTTGCCGCAATTTGCCCTGTTTTTAAACATACCGTTTTGTCCGCCGACAAGTGCAACAAATCGGGTTGTGCCTTTTGTCTGTCTTAGTTCCTCAAGACTCCATCCGCATGATCCCTTTCCTCCGTATCCTTCGCCCATTGCCTGGAACGATGTCGCGGTTGTTTTGAACGTGAATCCTGATCCCGCGTTGCCGCTGCCGCCACCACTATCAGCTCCCTGATCTCTGGGGGGCGTCGTTGCAGTCTGCGGACTTCCGGCCTGCGTTCCCGAAGCTGCTCCGCCCCGGGCGATGTTTGTGTAGTA
>JADFZC010000819.1 GCA_015232735.1 Oligoflexales bacterium
GAAATAGATCAGGAACCAACAGGAAATATTACATGAAGATAAAGCTGAAACAGCCAAACAGCAATTTTCATCACGTACTATTAATATCCATTGTTATTTTCCTCCTTTTTTTCAGAGCCAAATACGGACTTCGAATGTATGGAGCGGGTGATGATGCCTGTTATCTCTCATATCTTGGAAGAATCCTGGGCACCAGTCTGTCGGAATGCGGCGACACACTTCATGCACCAGGAACTATCTTCATCTGGCTTCCTTTAGCCCTGATCACCAGACTATTCACCTGGATTTTCAACTCGGATTTCAAAACCTGGGTTGTAGCCGGTATAGGCTTATCAACATACTTTTTCTGGACAATCTCCCTTTATTTTCTTTATGACCTTTCAAAAGACAGAATCGCATCCCTGTTGGGGGACAAATGGTGGACGCGACTGCTTCCCCTTGCCATGATCGCATCCAGTCCGCTTTTATATTATATCACAAACAGAACTTCAATGGCACATGGCGCCGAATTCTTCTTTTCCATACTGTTTTACTGGCTGATGATGAAGAACCGATACTATCTTGCTTTTTTTTCCGCAGTTCTTCTTCTATTTACAAGATATAATAATGCTCCCGTAATCGCTGTAATTTTCGCCAGAATGCTTGATCTCAGGAAATCTCCCGACAGGAGTTCCATGCCTGACAGATACTTCATTCTCTTTTACTCTGCGTTTTTCTGTATTGTGGGAGCATTTATTGCCAAAAAAGCATTCATTTCAGGATATTCAAACAACGGAATGGGAACATTTCAGGATTGCATAAGGAACGTTGACCTGTTTGGCAATCCCTGGACATATTTCACCGGTTTTATGACAAATGCCTCCAGCGGTTATCTATGGACTGGCGGCTTCTGGGTTTTGACCTTTCACCTGGGACTTTTATATATTTTCAGGCTTTCGTGGGTCTCCAGAATCGGGTTGCTGTGGATGTTTCTTAATATGATAATTTCCCTCAACTGGCGAGGTGGCGATTTCGGCTACAGATACCTGATCGGAACTTACGCCCCAGCCATAATGCTTTGGCTTGAACTCGCTGAAATGCTGAAAAAGAAGAAATGGTTTAGATGGCTATCAGTTAGTGTAATTGCATTCAATTCGTTATGGTCACTGTGGCTTGTCTGGATAATAAAAACCCTTCCCCAGGTAACATTCTGGATTATTGCAAACGGTTCCTGGGGGAATCCGACCCTTCAGATTGAGGCTTTAAAGCTGCTTGCCAACCCTGTTGCAGCTCTCAGACCGCTTGCACTGTCTCCAGTACCTTCCATCATTTATTCCTGGTTTCTTCCAGATCATCCGGTTTTTCAAAAATACGCTCTAGACAGGGCACCGCTTGTATTACTCACGATTGTTGTGACGGCAATGCTCATCTACCTGTACTCAAGACTGAAAAGAATAAAAAAGCCCGTTTGAATAAATATTCACCATTTATTACAAGTAATGATATCTGATCCTCATCAAATCCCTGAGGGTTCTCAATATCTCCTTGTATACCACCAGCTTGCTTCCCTTCTTGTCTTTCCAGAGTTGCAACGGATATTCAACAACGAAACGGTCCTTCAACCTCAGAATTATCTCAATATCAAAAATCCATTTTGAAACGAAGCCCGTCCCGAAAACACTTGCTATAACATCTCTTCTGAAAAGCTTGGCACCACACTGGCTATCATATGATTTCAGTCCCAGTCCAAACCCGGCTACAGTTGCAAAAAGTCTGCCTAAAAGATGCCTGAGATAAGACCTTTCTATACTGCTTCCAAGCTTGAATATCCTGCTGGCACAAACAGCCACCACTTTTCTGTTTTCGAAAGCTGCCTGATACAAAAGCATATTGCCAACCTCAGAAAGCGGGGAGGCAAGATCTGCGTCCCAGAATCCAAACCAGTTAATCCCCTCAGACCATGATTCTGATACTGCCTTAAGCATACCTTGTCGGACCGCTTCCGCTTTACCAACGTTGTTTTTCAGATCAAGAACGTGGATATTTGATCCGCAATGCTCATCAAGAATTTCAAGGGTTCTGTCATTGGAGCCATCATTGACAAACAACAAATGATGGCCAGCCCCTACAAAGGGATCAAACTCGTCAAAGGCAAGCCTTTGCTCCTCATTGAAGCACGGCACTATAAGACAGACTTTTTCCTGCATATCACACACACTGAAAGTCCTGGAGGACGCATACCCACTTTTGAAAGCGCCCTGCAGATAGAAAAATCCAC
>JADFZC010000820.1 GCA_015232735.1 Oligoflexales bacterium
TTATTTATTGATTTTGAATATAATAAATCAAAATTAATTTTATTTAATTTTTTTCTAAAGTATTTTTTATTTTCCTCGATGCCATAGTTGCATTTAAAACAATACCATTTTAAAAACCATACAAACAAACATCTATCAAAGGAGAACTTACTATGGGATTAAGAATTAGGACAAACGTGTCGGCGGCCACGGCGAGCCGATTCCTGGGCAACACAACCGAAGCTGTGAGAACAAACACGGAAAGGTTATCGAGCGGCTATCGGATCAACAAATCAGCTGATGATGCTGCTGGACTTGCAATATCTGATGCGTTGAACGCCAAGGTCAGGAGCATGGAGCAGGCGAAAAGAAATGCAAACGATGGTGTCTCCATGGTTCAGGTCGCTGAAGGTTCCATGAGTGAAATCACAAACATCCTGACAAGACTGAGGGAACTTGCAACCCAATCGGCTTCGGATACCGTCGGAAATCTTGAGAGATCTTATACCAACAAGGAGTACATTTCACTTGTGGAGGAAATCAATAGGATCAGCAATACCGCCGAGTTTAACGGACTCTTTCTTCTCAAGGGATCAATGTATGAAAAAAACAAGGCGCTCGGTGAATCCGGCATCCTGACCATTCATGTCGGAGCCGGGGATGGCGCAATAGAAAATACAGACACAATCAATATAAATATCAATGATCTAAAAATAGATGGCCTCACCGATTTAAATCTTTTTGCTGGAGAGGAATCCCCGACTCCAAGCGCTGTTGGCCCCTACGTGCTCACAAAAGAAGGAGTGGGCGCCGATTTCAGCAGGGCGACCGCCGCACAAAAACTGGGGATAATTGATGATGCCATCAAAAAAGTTGCCGGCAACAGATCAATACTTGGTTCAAAACAGAGCAGACTCGCGTCTGCAATAAATAATCTGGGTGTTCAGATTGAAAATCTTTCAACGAGCAAGAGCAGAATAAAAGATGTCGATTTTGCGACAGAAACCGCGTTGTTCACACAAAACAGGATCCTTGGTCAGGCCGGTGCATCCGTTTTGGCCCAAGCGAACTCGATTCCAAATCTGGCGCTTGGCCTGCTTCAAGGATAATGACGAAGCAGATGTTTGTTTAACCTTAAAGTGAAGGCAGAAAATGCCTTCACATTCAAGATCCATCCTTAAAAGCAACTCCATCAAAAACCAGCCCTAAAAATGAAATCGGAAAAAAAGCTTCTATTATTATTCTATTATTTTGAAGAATATGGCGGAAGAACCAGAATCGGCGCACCTGAAGGATCGTAACTCTTCTGGCTTAGCCTGCCTCTGGCTATATCCCCGAAGACCTGGTACATGTCTGCACTTGTCCTGTCATGCAGGTAAAGAGCCAGGGCGCCTGCAGCCACGGCAGCAGACGTTGAAGTTCCCTGCACCATGGGACCGTTTGAAAATTCAACAATTGAAGCCGTCAGGATATCCGGCTTTGCGCTCCCCGATAATTCCGAATCACCGGAATTTCCATACTCGATATCATATCCCCCGACAGCAAGAACATTGGCGTTGGAGGCCGGCATGAATACAATCTTGTCACCGTTGGTGTAATCCATCTTTATTCCATCGCCTCCGCCAATTGTCACCCAGAATCTTGACTCCGAGTCAAAATTATTGGATTTGGCAACGATACCAAGATAATAAGTGCCCTCTTTCAATGTTGCCGATATGATTTCCCTGGCGAATCTTGAATATCCCTCCTCCCCTCCATGGTCTCTTCCGTCCTGAACAAGATTTGCGCGGCCCATTTCATCTCCATTAGAATCGTACAAAATAAGATCCAAATCCTGGGAAGCCCTATAATTATAGTAGTCGCTAAGAAAATCGTTCCATCCAAGGACAATCTTGACCGGGACTATCGGGCCGACTACCTTGAAAGGAAGATATTTTGTATATAGAGGAAGCTTGAGAGATCCTTTTTCATCGATAATCTCAACCTTGTCCGTATAAGCGCTTTTCCCATAATTTCCAACGGCATTTACCCATATGATCCCCTCATTGACCGCCCGGTTTACATGGTAATCGATATAACCCTTGCCATCACTGTTTCCAACAGTCTCCCAAATTTGCGAATACAGAGCTATGATCGGTCTTTCAGGGTTGGAATGCTTCAAAGAGATTATGTCATTTACAGCTTTCTCAAAGTTCCTGTAGGGGCCATTTGTTATGTACATTTTCATCAAAGGGGCTTTTATTGAAGGATCAAAAACGCTCTTTCCGGTAGCAA
>JADFZC010000821.1 GCA_015232735.1 Oligoflexales bacterium
CGAAGTATTTGACAGAAACCGATTTTCCATGGCTGTCAAGACTGCTTGAGGAGGGTAGGCGACTGACAGGCAAACGCAGGAGTGACTTTATAAAACGCTTTTCAGAACCCATGCCATTTGCCGCTCCAAAATCAAAGCTTTCCCTGGCATCGGATGTAATTATTCGATCTCTCATTTATGAGCCTGTCGAAAGACCATCTCCTACCGAGATCCGCTCAAGGCTGTTCAGATCGGCAGCGCCTTTTCTGGGCTGTACAAAAAATCCTGATGAATTCCCGCTTGGAAGCCGTGAATACAGAGCCAGGATCATCAAAGTGGCACTTCCCGAGCTGGAAGATGAGATGAAATGCGATCATTTGAAAATGCTTCGCCAGCTATATTCCGACATCCCTGATGAGAGGACGGTATCCTCCCTGCCTGAAGAAATGAGTCCGCTATCACTCTCCCTTTTGTCAAACAGTTCCCTGATAGCAGGCCATCTCAGACGATCACACCATGTGAGAATCAACTTATACGGAGAGGCAAGGCGTGTCGTCCGTCAGGCGAAGCTGAGAGGACTGCTTTGCCTCGCAAGAAAAACAGATTTTGGAACAGCTCTTGATATTTCAGGTCCGCTCTCGGTTATTCATCATACACGGTTTTACGGAAGGGCGCTTTCGGAACTTGTCCCATTCCTCAGCTGGTGCAACAAGTATCAGCTTGTCGCATCATACCACTCTCCCAAAAGTATCTCATCGCTTTTGGTCCTAAACGGGGATCCGCTCCTGCCTGCGCCATCAAAACCAGGATTCGATAGCAAGGTTGAAAAGCGCTTTTCTGAAGATTTTCTGCGCGCGACCCGAAGCTGGGACCTCATCAGAGAGCCGGAGCCCCTTGAGACAGTTACATACAAGGGGGAAAAAAGACTTATTTTTCCGGATTTCTCAGCAGTCCACAGGATCGATCATGCAAATAAATGGCTGATAGAGATCATCGGGTTCTGGACTCCGGGATACCTGGCCTCAAAAATTGAAAACATCAAAAATCTGCCGACCCAAAAAGTCATACTTTGCATAGACGACAGGCTCTCATTCGAAAACCATCAGTTGCCAAATATGAGAAATATAATCCGTTTCAAAAAAAAGGTTAACGCAAACGAAATTTTGGGAATAATGGAGTCTTATAGCCGGTCATTTTAAAAATAAAGATCGGGAAAAATATTTGAAAAAAATAAAAACGGCGCAAAAATCCCCGTCATCACAAGCCACTAATCACCATAACTTCTTTTAATGATTCACCTTTCACCACATTGATTTCCATCCGCAAACACTTTAACATAAATAAAGAGAAGAAAATTTTGCAATAAAACCATCTGGAAAACATCTAGTTTTTAGCGCTGTCGCGCTTAAAGCTAAGCTTTCGGGCTTTGGTTTTAGTAGTATTTCGGCCGTCATGCGCCGAAATATCGCGAAAGATCTGACAGAACGAATTTTCGCCAGAACAGATTCTGCAAAAATCGCTGCTTTCCCGGCAGAATCTGACAATTTTGTTTCAAAGAGGCAGAACATTCCATGACCCTGACTTCGCCGATTTTCTGGAATTGTTCTTAACATCCCATCACCGGCATCGGCGCCACAAGCTTATAAAGAGATTTATGCGTAACATTTTTGCAGTAAAACCTCTGGATCAAATAATGGATGAAGCCGAACACACCGGAGTCAAACTCCGAAGGTTTCTCGGCCCTGTTCACATCACTCTTCTGGGCATAGGAGCCATCATCGGCGCCGGAATATTCGCCACCATAGGAACCGCCGCTGCGGGAGATGTCCACAGACTTGGCGCAGGACCGGCCCTGATGCTCTCGTTTGTTGTTGCCGGAATCGTATGCACGTTTGCAGCATTCTGTTATGCCGAGTTCGCTTCGATGGTACCGATAGCGGGCTCCGCCTATACCTATACCTATGCGACAATGGGAGAGGTTGTCGCATGGATAATCGGATGGGATCTTATCATAGAATACGCTGTCGGCAACGTCGCAGTCGCTATCAGCTGGGCCAATTACTTCAAGACATTTTTGGCCGAGGTTGGAATAAAAATACCCGACTTTCTATCCACCGACTTTGTAACCGCCCAAAAAATACCCGGACTTCTGGAAAACGCGCCGCACATATTCGGCATTCCCATAGTATTCAACCTCCTTGCCGCCTCAATAGTCGCCCTTATCACCATGATTCTTCTGATGGGAATAAAGGAAAGCGCAAGATTCAACG
>JADFZC010000822.1 GCA_015232735.1 Oligoflexales bacterium
ATCATATAAATTTTCAGTTGGAGGCTTTTTTATGAAAGTGGTTTTGTGTCTGGGACTTGTTATCCTCTCAATATCGGCGTGCGGTGGAAATAGGAGTTCCGGGGACAACGGCTCCAATATAAATAGCGCTGTGTTTGAGCAGACGGGCTCTCTTTATGGTTCAGAGGCTTCAAGTTTTATCGGTGCCATGATTGAAGGGGGAGCTCAGGCAGTTGTTGGGGAGGGCTCTGAAACGTATTCGGCAGACTTTATTAACTGCAGGACGCTTAACTACAACAATTCTCCCAAGAATTTCTGCTGGGTGACAATTGCCGGCAGCAGAATGAATCTTTCTGAGGCTACTTCGGATACGATCCTGTATATTCTTTACAGGCACGATGCGACAGTCAGCAACGGTCCATTTTCAACAAATAATTATGAGGCCAGAGGCGTAACGTGCATCGCCGGCGCTTCTGAAAGCTGTACTTTCTTTCACGATTGAAAACCATATTGTTCCTTGGAAAATAATGGGTTCAAACTCCATCTTACCGTTTTTGCCCCATAGACCTGAACCGCCATGCAAATCACCTGCGAATATACTATTATCTTCTGTCCAACAACCTGGATCAGAAGCCCTTCCGGTGTCTTGATGCCGGGACCAAAAAAAAGAAGTGTCAGATATGCAGCGAGTATAAGCGTGAAAATCAAAAATACCGCGGCGTATATTCCGGGATAATGATCGCTTCTGAGAATTGCCATGCCGTAGAATACTGACGCGGGAAGAAACAGCGAGAAGGCAAGTCTGACAAAGGTATAGTGCGGGACAAATAATATGTCGGCGGGTGTGAGGGCTATGCCCAGATAACACAGCGAGGCGCACAGTCCGAAAAAGCTTCCTGTCCTTGCAAGGCCTCTCGCTTTTGTGAACAGCGTCGGTGTTGCCAGAAAAAACAGGAACTGTCCTATCGCCGCCGAACCTGCCGCCACTGAAAAAAGTATCATTGAAATGAAATTGGACTGACCTGCAAAGGTTTGATATCGCCCGAGATCGCTGAAAAAGTTTCTGGCGAAATCATATCCTGCCTCGGAGGGATTGAATTTCGTCCCGCCGGAATAGATATACATGGCCATAAGCGTCAAAATCAGAAAGAGAATCAGTGTTCCAATACTGAAACGAAAAACAGCATAATCCGCGGCTCTTTTGTGAGAGATCATTGCAACCTCCGGGTATTTTATTTTTTATTGCTTTTTTTATAATGCCTTTCCTGTTTTGAAAATTCAACAGGCCTTAGATAACCAGGCCGTAATCCTGGGCGAAGCGAAGGATCCGGCTGATATTACAGTGATCCTTCGTTTTGACGGTGCCGGTACCTGCAATCGCCAAATCCAAATGACACAGCCTTGTTGTCGAAGCAAGAATTTGAAAGCAAAGCGCCTAAAAAGGTGTTGCAATTGGCAAGGCAAGTCATTACTATTGCTTGAAAAGTAATAATTACTTTTTTATTAGTAATAACAGTGAGATAGGTTTTGTAATATGCATATGGCGGATGCGTTGGTCTCTGCGCAGGTAGGCGGGGTGATGTGGGCTGCAACTATTGCAGCGGCAACCTTGTCGATTAAAAAAATTAAAAGCGGAATTGATGAAAAGAAAATTCCTCTCATGGGCGTGATGGGGGCATTTGTCTTTGCGGCTCAAATGATAAATTTTTCCATACCGGCAACAGGATCAAGCGGGCACCTTGGAGGGGGACTTCTGCTTGCGGCGCTTTTGGGTCCGCACGCTGGATTTATAACAATGGCATCCATTCTTACGGTTCAGGCACTGTTTTTTGCTGATGGAGGTCTTCTTGCGCTGGGCTGCAATATCTTCAATCTTGGTTTTTACACATGTTTTATAAGTTATCCGTTCATATACAAACCTATTGTCAAAAAGGGATTCAATCTGAAACGGCTCGCCCCGGCCTGCCTGGTTTCAGGCGTGGCTGGACTTCAGATGGGGTCTTTCAGCGTGGTTCTTGAAACATTTCTTTCCGGAAAGTCGGAATTGCCGTTCGGCACTTTTGTTTTGCTGATGCAGCCGATACATCTTGCGATTGGCATCGTTGAAGGAGCGGTTACATGCGCCGTGTTGAATTTTATCCTTTCCGCACGTCCGGAAATTTTGGAAAATGGCTATGATACGACGAGACAGGAAGGCTTGAATATCAGAGGCGTGGTGACAGCCCTGGGCATTTCGTTTTTTCTTGTCGGCGGCGTACTCTCATGGTTT
>JADFZC010000066.1 GCA_015232735.1 Oligoflexales bacterium
ATGGCTCTTTTGTCCATGACCACACTGTACTTTGCATACCGTATCGCATTTCTCTATTTCGGGGAAGGCCGGGCAAGGGTCATTACCCTGATAATCGGTTTCTGGTATTACAGCATATTTTTTTGTCCGGTCCTCCTTTCAGAATCATACACACAGCTGCTTATCATGCCCGCATTCTATTGCCTGGCTTTGCATGAACAAAAGAAAGCCATAAAAGTCAATCCATGCCTGCTTTCGGGAGCACTTGTGTCAATGGCTGTGGAACTCAGGCTTCAGTCGGCACTGCTGTGCATTCCTGTCTTTGTTTACCTGATTTTTAAAAAAGAATATCGTGACACACTTGCGTTTATCCTCGGCTTTTGGGGGATTTTTCTGATTTTTGCCATACTCGAATATTTTGCAAAAGGCGAATTTTTTGTAACTCTGGGTGCATCCAGGGACGTAAACCTCACCAGGGAGGGGCTGATTCTAAAAAATCCGGACCACTGGTACGGCTATATCAGGGATCTTAACATCCAGTTTTCCGAATGGCTCTTTCCATTTTTTTTGTTGGCTGGCATTTTGGGCTCGATAAAAAAAATGCCCCTCATCGGTTTCTCCTGTTTCGGATTTATTGCGTGCCATTCCCTGTTTCCACACAAGGAGATCCGCTTCATCTACCCGGTACAGCCCATCCTTTTCATATGCGCTTTCGCAGGCTACGAATATTTCAGGGAGCGTTTTGGCGGGACGGTTTTTGTCCGCAAAGGTTACTTTGCGTTCCTTGCAATGCTGTTTCTCATCTCGGCGGAATATTTCAGGGGAAGAGGAATCGATTGGAAGGGGGATGCCTCAGGGGACTCCTTTGTGCTTATGAACAAGATTAGAAACGATAACGATCTGTCACGAGTAATATTGGTGGATAAGGGGGCATTTCTCGGACATTTCAGTCTGCACAGAAAGGTTCCCATTATGGCCTTTTTGGACACAAATGCATTGCAGGGAAATCCAGCTGTCTTTGACAGGGGATCATATGTCATATTCCAAAATGAAGATGAAATTCAGATAAAAAACTGGCTTGCGACAAAAAATTTGAAATATGACCCTGCTTTTGAATACAGAAGGATGAAATCCATCAAAATCATCGAATAAACAAATGAACTATTTTATCTGGTTTTCCCTCATTTTCTGCCAGATCATTTCGGCCATTGCTTTTGCAGTGTTCGAATTGGGATGTACGCCATCGTCAGTGTAACTTTGACCTTGAGATGAAATTTTACGGACGTCCACCATCACGCATTTTATCTTTGCCCCTTCGCAGATGGCCTTTTCCTTTTCCGTGGCATAATCCAAAGCCTCTCTGTAATCTCCCTGCGTGGCATATGCATGTGTCATAAAATTCCATTTTGACGGCTCAGCATAGTAATATCCTGAAAACACCACATAGTGGACACCATCCTGATCCATCATGTCCAGTATTTCCCTGAGCGTGCCAATTGCACTGTCCAGAACCTCCCTGCATCTTGAAGTAAGAGACGTTGCGCAAGTCTCTCTGGCACCAAGGACATCATTCCCTCCCCCATCCATCACGATTATCTTGACATTCTGGTTTCGGATATTTTGATACTGATTTTTTATGTCGTTCATCCTGTGACCGTTCGTCGCATGATTTACGATATTCATTCCGGACAGGGACTTGAGATTGTTTTCGATCATCTGGCCATGACGGAATATCGAATCACCGATCATGTGCACCCCTCCGCTGCCACTGTTCAGTTTACGGCTGGAACCCGTCGCAGGAGATGCAGGAGCAGGAGTCTGAGACTCTGCAGGTTTAACGTCAGTCTTGTCAGTTCCGCTGTTTCCGGAAGGGCTACTGCCGCCGGTAAAGTCCTTGAATGCCACCACAGCCTTGAAGGTAGTTCCTTCGCCTCCAACGACATGAATATAGTCCCTGCAGCCCTCCCTTGGATTTTGGGGATCCTCACTGGCACAGGTTACATACAGGGGCCTTGTTTGGTCCAAATCGCTGTATAGCAAAATATCTATGGTTATTTTATCGCCATCATTGAATTTGAGGTCCCTCTCCTTCAGAGATTCGCTGAGAGCGGAAAAACTTTTATCCCTGCCAAGCCTGATTTTTGTCTTGCCGTCAAAACCTGGAATATCGCCAACTTCAAAGTCGGCACATTCAATGCATGTTATCTTTATTGTTGCCATGTTAAATGACTTCATTTTCTGAAGCGCTGTGTCCTCAAAATCTCCAAAAGAAATAGATTTTAAAGTTGAATCCCCATTATCCGGGGCATACCGGGTTTGGGTGTTACTGCAGCCAGCCAGCACCATCAGCATCAAAAAGGTAAGCAGTATTCTTCTAAACAAAATCAAAGCCACAAAAAAACCTTCCAATTCCGAAAAGCAAAAAACAGAGAGGTGTCCCCATACTTGACCTGCATCAAATCAATGCTGAAAAAAGCAAGTCTCTTTTTGATCCATCCTTGAAACCACACATCACCGGCAATTGAATATCCATCAACGGAATGGACAGAACATCAACCCAACATGCAAATTCCATTCGCAAATGCCCCACACAGATCAAACAGGCTTAAGATGCTGTAATCAAAAGATTTAAAGGAAACGAGACAACACTGACTGTCAGCCGGGCATGTAAATTTGCTGTTCAGTATGAACAAAGATTTCCGGATTTGTGATATTTTCAAGACAGCTTGTCATGATAGCAAGCCGCACAGGCTGGAAGATATTTCTCTTCGGCACCAAGATCGACCACCGGACCTTCTCTGGTCGGAGTTCCATCCTTTATCTTGAGATTGAATATGGCCTTTCTGTTGCAATATGCGCATGTCGTCTTAACCTCTTCAATCGAATCGGCAAGTTCCATGAGCCTCAAAGATCCCTCGAATAGGTGGGTCTTGAAATCGGTCCTAAGCCCGTAACATATGACCGGTATATTATGGGTTGTCGCAATCAGTCTCAGTTTTTCGATAAATTTTGAAGAAAGGAACTGTGCTTCATCAACAAGGATGCAATGCTTGTCCTTTAAAAGCTCCCTTGATATTTCCGTCGAATCATCCACCAGTATATCCGCCTCGCATACGAGGCCCGCCCTGGATTTTATGACATTTTCGCCAAACCTTACGTCAAGTCTGGGTTTGAGAAGAAGAACATTTTTATTTTGAACCCTGTAATTATGCGCCACAGCAAGAAGATTCATTGTCTTGGCACTGCTTACAGCACCATATCTGAAATATAACTTTGCCATTAAATACCTTTTTGCCCCTTAATTCAGTGATTACCCTTTTTCTTTTTGTGGTGATGCCTCTTATGATGATGTTTCTTGTTGGGGTGATCCTTCCCACCCCTGTTCGGATCATTCTCCCTGTTTCTGCCTTCCTGGCGATTTCCCTGACTTTGACGCGGATCAAATCCCGTCTTTTGAGGTGGTTCCTTTCTCTCGCTTTCCTGATAGGAAGCATTGTCACTGTCCATGGGATCATCCTGTAAAGCGAGAAGTTCCTCTTCATTCTCGGAGGCATCCTGCGACCTGTATTCATAGGAAATATTAAGATGACCTTCAATATCATCGGGCAAAGCCTTGCTGTCAAGAAAATCATTTTTATTCTTTTGGAGTTTTTCCAGTTCAGCCTCTTCATCCTTGCCAATGACCTTCAACTCTGAAACCGCATATGATAAAAGCTCGCCCGAACTTGTTTCAACCACAACCTTTTGATTCAGGATCTCCTCTTTGATAACCATGCCTATCATGTTGTTGGGAAGGCGAACCTTGGTCTTTTTGGGCAAAAGCCTCTTCCTTAGCTCGATATATGCCTCATCTTCATAAGTAAGGCAGCAGAGCAGACGGCCGCAGCCCCCTGAAACTTTGCTAGGATTCAGCGCAAGATTCTGATTTTTGGCCATCTTGATGGAGACAGGAAGAAACTCCCTTAAAAAACTGGCACAGCAGAACTCTCTTCCGCAAATGCCAAGCCCGCCGAGCTGCTTTGCCTCATCCCTTGACCCTATCTGTTTAAGTTCCACCCTGGTTTTCAGTCCACTGGCAAGTTCCTTTACAAGTTCCCTGAAATCCACTCTGCCGGGAGCGGAAAAATGCACTATGACCTTGTTTCCGCCAAACTGGACATCCACGCTTATAATATGCATGTCAAGGTTGAGTTCCTTGATTTTTGTCTTAGTAAAATCCTTTGCATATTCAGGAGTAAGACGTCCGGATTTTTGAAGATCCTTTGAGGTTGCAATCCTGATGACCGGTTTGAGAACACTTAAATCCCTTGATCCCGGAGTCGCATAGTATATTCGTACGACCTGTGCAAGACTCAGTCCCCGTTCCGTATCCACAACAACCTTATCGCCTACGGAGAGATTGAGATCTTTTCCGTCAAAATCGTAAATCTTGCTGGCCTTGCGAAATTGAACCCCTACTATATTTACGCCCGACATAGGCTTTTCTCCCCGTATGAAAATCTATGGAGAAACAGCGACTCCATCACAAGCTGTTTGTTCAGGGGAATCTTTGAACGTTCCACAAGTCTCCTCACATCCCTTAATACCTTTCTGATATGCTCTATCTCCCGAAAATCGAGATCACGGGTAAAATACCCTGACAAGGCAGTCGTACTAGGTTGTTCCATTCCTAACTTAAACTTATAGTACCGATTTAACAAGATCTCCACATTTTGTGCGACCTGAAGGACCGAAGTCTCGGCATTTCTTGAAAGCTCCTCAATAAGCTTTAATATATTCAATGGATTATCGCTAAAAATCATCTCTGATATCTTCCTGTTTACTATATCGTCATCCTTATCGACCGACAGAAGATGGGTCAAAGCCGCCCCCGGCGAAAGGCCGTTGAGTTTAAGGGCTTCAAGTATCATATCGTCGCAGGGTCCAGCGATATCCCTCCTGGCCAGTTCCTCCCTTATCCATCCCGCACTGTCTTTCGCCATTGGCGGATTAATGTGCATTCTAAGAACCATGCGGGAAAGCATTGTCGGAAGAAAATTCCCCACCTTGCTGGTTGTCATGATGATTTTTGCATGCTCATATGGTTCCTCAAGAGTCTTCAGGAGACTGTTGACTGCAGATTCAGTCAACAGATCCGCGTCTATGATAACGGCAGTACGGCTGGACCTTTTGTGGATATTGCCATCGCGGTCCATGCCGTAAAGCATCCCGGAGGCTGATGGTTTGAATGCAAGGTGGTTTTGAAGCCTTTCCACATCTTCCATCTTGATTGCGCTCTTTTCGCTATCGATCCATAAAAAGTCAGGCTCATCATTGCAGATTATCGCCCTGCAGTTTTGACATTTTCCACAGGCGATACCATATTGGCAGTAAAAAAGGCTTGCGATTGCCGCCGCCAGAATCCTCTTTCCAATTCCTTCCCGCCCCTCCAAAAGAATGACCTGCGGGAGAAAACCGGATGAATTCAGGGAAGCAAGCTGCCTGATGAGATCCCTGTATCCGACAAGCCCCATGAAATCAAGGCTCCGGGCAGGATCTCTCTCTGTTTTTTTCCCTATTTTATTCACTTGATAGCACCAATTTTACTTTCAATTATATTAATGGCTTCCCTCAAAATCCCCTCTGGAGTCCCGGACGCGTCAATGACATGAATCCGGTGCGGAAATTTTCCTGCCACATCAAGGTAGGCCTGTCGCAACTTCTCATGGTAGATCCCGTCAGCATTGTCAAACCGGTCGGGCCTGTCCTCCCCTCCATCATTAACATGATCGTTTTCTCTTCGCTTCAGGCGATTTAATACCACACTTGTCGGGCAATCAAGCAAAAGTGTAACTTCAGGATCAAAGTCAAAGGCGGAGTTTTTGATTACTGTTTCTACCTTTTCTTCCGGAATTCCTGGCAAAATCCCCTGATAAACCCTCGTCGAATCATAATATCTGTCGCAAATAATCCACTTGCCGCTCATGACGGCTGGCCTCAGTTTTCCCTCTATGTGCTGTACCCTGGCCGTTGAAACCAGAAAAAGTTCCGCCAGGGGGAATAGAGGATCATCTTTAAATGGTCTTTTAAAAAGCTGCCTCAAAAAATCTGCGGTTGGAGTCCCACCTGGCTCATATGATTGAATAAAACTCGCTCCCTTTTCAGTAAATTCCTTGACGAGACCTTCGATGAGAAGCGTCTTGCCGACCCCCTCCCCGCCTTCGATTGTTATAAATTTTTTCAAGGAGCCTGACAAAAAACAAATTCCTTTTAATATACGTTTAGATGAAACCAGAACGAGAGTACCAACGAGTCCAGATTTGGTCAATGCCGGTCAAAAATTTCAAATATATCGCTTATAAAACAGCAAGTTATATTTTACGGCCGCCGGAACTTCCAATTTCCCGCTTTATTTCTTTACCAAATGTCCGAAAGGTTATTGGGGGATAAGTGCGTCCCGAGCGATCGGTACTTATTTAGAAGAAATAGTTAGCACTGAGAGTGAGTTCATAGAGTAATGGCATCAAAGACATCTTACATCTTGGGCAAGAGAATCAACCGCGGGGGGATGGCTGAGATTTACCTTGGCAAGGCCATGGGCGGGGATTCCTTTGAGCGTATCTGCGCGGTCAAACGTATTCTGCCGCATTATGCCCAGGATAAAGAGTACATCAAGATGTTCAGGGTAGAGGCTCACATCTGCAAGAGGCTCCAGCATGCGAACATTGTCCAGGTATACGATTTCGCCGAGGTTGACAGTTCCTTTGCCATAATCATGGAATACGTCTTCGGAGCCGACCTCAGAACCCTCCTTTTTGCATGTGAAAATGCCAGAGTCAGAATACCCGTGCCGATGGTCCTTCACATCGGGGCAAACGCAGCGCGAGGACTTCACTACGCACATACGAAAACCGACGAGGTCACAAGCAAACCACTGAAAATCATACACAGGGACATTTCGCCCCAAAATATACTCATCTCCTACGAAGGAGAAGTAAAAGTCACCGATTTCGGAATCGCCTCAGCCTCGTCAGACAGAAAGGATGTCGAGACAAGAGCAGGTATTGTAAAAGGAAAATACTCCTATATGAGTCCAGAACAGGTCCAGGCAAGACCTCTCGATGCAAGGACGGATATTTTCAGCCTCGCAATAGTCCTTTGGGAATCTCTTGCCATGAAGCGCCTGTTTTCGAAGGACACGGAGGTTGAGACGATAAAACGCGTTCAAAACTGCGAAATACCATACAAGCTCACAGACCTCAATCAGGACGTCGACGAGGGACTGCAATCCATTATCCTCAAAGGACTCGAAAAAGACAAAAAGAAAAGGTATCAGACCGCCGGCGAGTTCGACAAGGCTCTCTCGAAATATCTGGCCTCCAAATATCCGGATTTCACCGCTGCCGAACTTGGAGATTTTCTAAAGCAGAAACTTGCCAAGCAAAGGTCCGAAACGCAAAGTGATATCAAACAGACCTTATCACTGAGCCCGAACGTCGATGCGCAGGGCAACACGGAATCTGCCGAGCCGGCCGCAGGGAAAATCCTTACTCCCCTTGCGACGACAACGGACAAGTCAATCAACAAAAAAATCCTTCTGGAATATGACGGGACCCAAAGCCTCAGCCTGAGGCAAGCCACCGTATCGGCCAAGCCAAGGTTCGACTTGGGCACACAGCAGCAAAGAGGACCGGAAGGTAAAAAGAAGGGTGTTTTCTCAAGGCACTCGGAGGAACCCATAGCACTGCCCAAAAACAAGACTGGAGGACTCTCCGGAATCTACAAATTCCTGATTGCAGCGGGAATATCCTCCATTCTTTTCTTCATGTTCGTGTCCATGAGCTCGCATGGATTCTTCAGCAAGTTTTTTGACCAGAAACTCCATCTTGAAATCAAGGCATTCCCCAAAAACGTCCAGCTTGAACTTGACGATGTCGAACTGAAAGGGGGAGCGTTCTCGATAACACCTCTGGTACTGAATGTGCCTCCAGGAAAACACAAGCTTGTGATAAGCCGCCCCGGTTATGAAAGCAAAACGTTCAAATTCCAGGGCAATGCCGGCGACAGGCTCAGAAATACCGTATATCTTGACAGGGACGAGGAAATAGAAGTCCTGACAATCAGGATCATGTCGGATAAGAAACTTGAAATTGATATCGATAACGGCTTTCAAAGGGGTATAACCCCCATGCTGGCGAAAGAGATCACATTGGATGAGAACCATTCGTTAAGTTTTAATTTGAGAACAGCGAAGGGGAAAAAAGCCGTTTGCACCTTCAAGACACCCAAGGAAAAAAATCTTGAAAAAGAGTTCGTTGTCAGGATATTCCCGCCTGAGGGTGATAAAAAAGGACGCTGTGTCGGGGGATATGAGTAACGTCACCTGCCCTTGAAAAAAGTTCCATAAAAATTACGGAAAAATATTGACACTGACAACGGGCTCATGAGCCTCATAAATATCTTTCTGTATGACAAAGCTCCAGTCAGAAGCGCCCAGAGAATTTGCTTGAAATGCTCATTCTCCACACTGCCGCCATTTTCATTTTTATCCTCCAGCTCAATGCATCTTGCCAAAACTCTCGTAAGCAATGGAATTCGCGTCACGATCATAATAAAAAGGAAGAGTATATGGCCAATAATGTTATCAAACGCAATCTTCCGGCAATAAGGTACGTAGTACTTTCTGAACGACCTTCTGCTTACGCCGTGTATTATGGCGACCTCCATCGCCTTCCTTGCTGTCCTGTACGCAGATCCTATTCCATCCTTGTAAAGGCGGCACGTAAGAGCATCACCGACAGTAACCCAATTTCTGCCATAGTATTTCTTTGCCATGCCCACGGGAATGAGAGGTTTGCAATGGCATAAAAAATGAGGAACCTTTGGATAATATTGTTTCAGCCTGCCCATGTCCTTTTCCAGAAATTCCTTGATTGTCTTCACCCTCCTTCCCTGGCGTGGCAGAACCGAGACAACGGCATAATTATTTTTGGGAGTCATCGCAGCAAAAGAGACTTCCCTGGGCTTGTTGAAAAAGACAATCACCTTGGATGTCGGCCATTCGGAAGCCCTGGGTATTTCAGCCTGCAACATCTGCACAACGTTGGGATATCTGTATCCATAAAGAAAATTGGGTCCATTGGCCCCGTTTACCCCGATTGCCAGTACAATCAGCGCCGCCTCATATACATTGTTTTCCGTAACAACTATGGGAGAGGGTCTGTCCTCGACATAATGGACATGTTCGTTCAGCACTTTTATTCCACGGCTTCGGACAGTATTCCGGAAAAAGTTGTCAAGAGAGTTTGGGATATCATCCCTTTTCGTACATGGATGGCTTCCCCTGTAGACACTCAGGACACTCTGCTCAGATAACGGTTTATTGACAATGAAAGCCGCCCCCGGCACATGTACAACATATGAAACTATCTCTTCCTGGATTACACTTCTGTCAAGCTCGATATTGAGTTCCTGAAGCCCTCTTTGCAGCCTTGACGATAGAATACCCGCACATCCCTTGCAGTAAATCTGTCCCTTTGGCGTTTCCGCGATATCAAACACTATTATTTCGAATTCAAGACCCCTTTCAGCTCCAAGTTTTTGCGCATGCATGGCGGCAAAACATCCAGCAGGTCCGCCGCCGACAATACATATCCTGCTGCCGTTTTTTAGCGTCACGTTTCTTTGCGTCACGTAAGAATCCCTCCAGCATATGATTGTTATTTAACCAGCACTCTTTTACACAGTATTATTATTATATAGAGTATTATCGTTCCGATCATAAAAGAATGCGATAAATTCACCCTCTTTGAAAAAATTGCCGGACCGGCTCTCAATAAATAATATTTATACTGTAATTTTAATAAGATACACCATGCAACCCTTAAAAACTAAAATAATTACAGTTTATTCCGAAAAAATTACCAGATGAAAAACATAAGTATCAATAATGGCGATTTAAGGAACTTTTCTAATCAAAATGAGATCTCGCAAGAAAAAACATATCAAATCCGAAAGGATTACACTAAATAAGAATCCCAAAACGGATCTTGCTAACAAACTTACGCCTCAACCGAAGGCAAAAACAGCTGCTCATTCTACAAATAAAAAATCTAAAAGCACCAAAAACAAGCTGCTTTCCGCCTTATTCATTTTTTTGTTTTCAATACTGACTGTTCTGTTGATCGTATCCGTCTACGTGGGAATATGGCTTCATGGCATCGGCGCATTAAAACTGACAAGAAATGATCTAAAACCCATCCTTGCCTATACCCCTGATGACAATACGCTGATTTTTGACAGAAACGGTCAGAAACTGGGTGACATTTATTCTCATTTCACAATATATACGCCATACAGCGACATTCC
>JADFZC010000823.1 GCA_015232735.1 Oligoflexales bacterium
CAGGGCCGGGTTTACAAATGCCTTTTTGTATTAAAAAGCCTTATGTTCTAACGAAACTGTATCTTTTCTGGACATTCCAGTAATAATCTTGTATTTCCAAATTGTTGCAAAGACAATTTTTTCCCCTTTGTTATTGGGGCAATAAACTTTTGGATTTCTTTTTATTCCGGATTTTAATAAGTCTGGACTTCAATTTGCAGGCATTTGCCTGTTTCTAGAGTGTTGTCCGGGCTATGTTCCTCGAAAGGGTCGACCCAGATTATGTTTGAATAGCTTTTAAGGAGAATTATCAATGAATGTAAAAATCCTGATTTCCGCGGCTTCAATTTCAATCGTAGCAATTTTTGCTGTCCAGTGCAGCGTGGCCGACAAGGGCAAAGGCTCCGGCATTTCATCTTCCAGTTCATCAGATTTGAAGGCAAAAGATTGCTCGTCCCTGAAAACAAGAATCTGCCCGAGGATATATATACCGGCAAAGTGCACCTATGATGGTGAGACATATTACGGAAGCAACGAATGTACGGCGACTTCAAAGGCCGAATATGCTGTCTGCCAGGCCGGAAAAGAGTTTGATGAGAAGCAGCTCAAATGCGAGCGCGTATCCAGCCCCATAGAAATAAAACCCGGGAAAGATTGTGAAGCCATCAAATCAAGGTTCTGTACCAAGGAATATGACCCTACCGAATGCACCTATGGAAAAGAGACCTTCAAAGGTGACAACAAGTGTGCTGCCATGATTGATGCTGAGTATTCAGCATGCAAGGCAGGAAGGGAATTTGACGCGAAGGAAGTTGTCTGCAAGCAGGTTCGCTAAAACTTCAACCCGAAGGCTGAACGATTTTCCTGCCGTCAAAATTATCATACAGGCTTGACGCCGCCTTCGTCAGGGAATTCAGGTCACTGGCCGCGGATATGGCGAATATCCTGATCTTGCTGTTTTGCGGCAGCGTCAAACTCCTTGCCCCTTCCGGAATTCGGATTTCATACTTGAACAGGTAACTGAATATGTATGAATCATTCCGTCCCCCGGTATGGCGGTGGCTTGAGAACCAGGCTATCGTATCGCGTTTTATGAAGCCGGGCTCAAGGGAACCGACGGCCCATTTCTTTGTGAATATCCTCCTGTCCCAGTTTCCGACGGAGCCGTACCACTTTTGAACCCCGAGTTCATACGGCACCCGGTCGACCATGAAAACGCCCTTTGTATCCTCGTCCGCCGCAGCAAGAATGTAAACATGCGTAAAACCGCCATCGGGAATTTTTACGATCTGCCCCTTGCAGGAAACAGCGCCGGGCGTCCAATCTTCACGCGGTCCCATGTGAAATCGGATTCCCTCGCTCGTTATCTCCCCTGGCAGCTTTTCGGCTGGAAGTGTTCCTCCTCCGGGGGATTCGAATCCGGGCGCGCTTCTGTTTGAGTCGGAACTTACAAGGCTTGAATCGTATTCCAGGTGCAGGGGAACGCTTGAGGGCTTTGAAAGATTTCTGTCAGGCCGGGCCAGCCTTACGGCCACGGTTTTCGGGGAATATTTTGTGAAATCCAAATACATGTCCCTGCCTGAAAAGGAGACCTCGCCGGTTTTTCTCTCCTGGGCGTCGGTTTCAAATGCCTGGGCTATGCCCGAAGGAAGCGATATTTTGACCTGGGAGGCGCCTTTGCCCCACAGCTCCTGGAACCTGAAGACTATGTGGTCGCTTTCCTCCGCCTTTTTGATCGCGGTAACCGCAATCTGATGGCTGTCAGTCCGGACAAGCGAGAACGACCTTCCGTGGATTCCTTCATGCCTCGGGGATTCGAATGCCACAAGCGGCTGGTTGAGCCTGAGTGCCTGCCACTGACTCTGCCCCTGCCTGAAATCGCCGAAGTGTCCATAAACGGCGTATATGAAATCGTGGTGACCCCAGTCCTGGGTGGCGTTGTTGCCCCAGCTTCCGGAATCCGTATTGGGCGTATAAAGGAGCGTAAGGCGCAGGGTGTCGTCGTTTGGCTTGTCAGACCCGTATTTTCCGTCCTCAATTATGCTGACTCCATAGTTTCCGCTCTTGTCTGTGAGATCAATCCATTGATGTGACGGCACCTCATACTTCTTCGGATCGTTGTTTCCCCTTTCAACAGTGCCGAGCCCCTGATTGTAGGTTGCCCTGAAGTTCGAGACGGTCAGGGGAAATGACGCCTTGAGGGAGGAGTCCCTGCTGAGCCAGTCTATCGATGTGTCAAACTCGAGGAGCCTTCCGCCGGCAG
>JADFZC010000824.1 GCA_015232735.1 Oligoflexales bacterium
TCGCCATGCCGGCTCAAAAATCTCGCCTTCTGCTGCGGGCGCAACAGCGCAAAAGCTGCACGAACGGCCTCGGCATTAAGTTCCGCGCAGGTCGGTTCCTTCTCAGGACCAGACTGCCGCCACTCCAGGTCAATGGCATCGCGGTTTTTCATTTTACATGCAATCACAGCCGGTGCCAGACTGGCTTTACTGGAGATATCCGCCAGGTTCAGAGGAAATTCCAGAAACGTCGGGACAATGATCCTGTGCTCCCCATCCTCTTCCTGAAAAGCAGCCTTGTCCATGATGAATCCAAAGGATTCGCTTTTTTTCGCATATGTCCGTTGCTGCACGTCAAAAGCGGGCCTGCTCCCCTCGGCATATCCGGCCACCCTGATCTGCATCTCAGCGCAAATCTTCTCATCCAGGCGCTGTGCGACCAAAAAACCCCTCAGCAATTCATCCGTCCGGGCAAGATGCTGATCCAAAACCCTGACAGCCCCCGCATCACGACCTAAGCTGAGATGCCATCGAATAAAACTGTCAACCAAAGCAGCAATCCTGCCATGTGCTTCGCCCATCGGGATCTCAGCGCGCAAATCGCCGCTGAACTGACCTGCGTCCACAAAAGACATGTGGTTGAACCCGGGCAGCAGAATCACAGGTTTTTGGTAGGCATCACCGGCTCCGGATGCGAGCCATTCCAGATACGATCGATATTCGCGGGCGATAAACGGAACCCCAGTCAGCCCATCCAGATCCCCGCCGAGCGTCATCACCGGCAATGGATACTCCTTGAGGGAACTGCCGATGACCACCGTGCGGGGAATATACGCACCAAGAAGGATAAGTCCGCCAAGTTCCATGGAAGGCGCTGCCATTGCTGCGGTAATGCCACCCTGCGAATGTCCGGTTAGAAAGACCCTCCTGGCAGGGTGGGTAAACCCCTTTTGCGCCATCTCATCGATAGCCGGCTGAACCCTCTTCTTCGCTTCGATCGGGTTTCCGATCTCAAAAGAAAACCTGCTCAGATACACCGACAGGGGCATACCTGCCGCAGACTTGATGGCGCGCGCCAAGTCCAGATACCGCTCCGGCTTCAAATAAGCGCCAGGAAAGATCACCACTGCCGCCACGGCATTATCATCAGGCAGGACCAGGTTTCCGTTTTGCTCTTTCACATCATTGCAATCCGCCTCTCCATATGCTGAAAAACCGGACAGCCAAAGCCAAAAAATCCATTTCCACGATTTTTTTGTTGCCATAATCTCTCTCCTCTCAAATAATCCAACTGTTAATCATCCTCGCCTTGGCCACCCTACCCGCTTAACCAGTGTCGCTCAATCCAAAAAACGACAAACCTGTCCGGAAAAATTACCCATGCCCGTCAACATCCCGATGTCAAAAAAAAAAGCCCCCGCAATTAAGAAAAAGGAAAGTTTCCATATAATTCTGGTTTGAATCCGGGATTTATGATAGAAAATAAAGCCATGCGTAAAATCTATCTGTCAGTAAACGAGGTGAAAATGAAAAGATATTCATATGTTATAGGTATATTATCCTGCCTGGCTTCATTCTCCGCAAACGCCCAGCAGATTCCCGGCATCCCGGATTTTTGCCACAGGGAGCTGGATGCAGGAAAAAGCTGTATAGTATCAAAGATCAACTGCGACAACTGGTTATGCACCACCGGGGATTTCGATCATACCGTCTTAACCAGAATCCCGCGATCGGCAATTGTATCCCCCGAAGAAGCCAAAAAAAAACTCATCCGTTTCGAATTATGGAAGGATGCCGTAAGGCGCAGGGACCCGGGACAGAATATCATCAGGGTCAATATCTCAACTGCAGGAGAGATCCGGTATGACGACCAGGGTCAACTTGTTCAGGCTGTCCATTATGCGGATTTCCAGGCAAATTCACCCATAGGTTTCATTCCAATGACGATGATAAATATTTACAGGACAGTTCCAAACGCAAAAGATCCGTCGTGGGGCCGAACCTTTATCACAACCAGAATAGACCTCGATACAAAATACAACCCCGAAAGGATCCGATCCGGGCTGCCGGGGCCGCGCGGAGTCAAATACATGAACGGATACCTGCATGTTGTGGAGGAATGGAACAAACCTGACAGCTACCTGTGCGTTTATGTCCACAGGATCCGGGTAAATATCGACCTTGCGCCAAGGATTGCCGATGCAAGTTTTTCAAATGCGATAAGAGTCATTTCAGGTTCCCTTGTGGACGTCATGTCGATGC
>JADFZC010000825.1 GCA_015232735.1 Oligoflexales bacterium
TTTTTTTCTGTTTGCGGCAATGCTGTTTCAATCACCTGAATTCTCTCGATTTTATCAAAAAGGGGAGTTTGAGGGGCGGAAACCCCTGTCCTTTAGGGCAGGGATGTAGAGCCCCTCAAGACTTTCAATTTACTAAATTAGTTACGAAACTTCTTTCATGAAAGACCTTCGTAACCGAATCTACTTTAAAATTTAAATCCTTGCCCGACGGATTGACCACTCTAACCCACTTACCCAAATTAAACATACCCTTTACGACATACCATTTCCCATTCACTAAAATCTTATCCTTTGGTTGAATTGGATATCTTGTTCTTCTAATAGAAGGCTTTTGACCTTTTTTGTTCAGTTGAAGTGATCTATTGTTCTTTCGTTTTTGAAAGATGCTATAAACAGCATTTCTCGTTCCTTCAATATTACCGTTTGCGATGCAAAAAGCATCTGAAATATGGCTTTTTTCCAACTCATTTGAAATTCTTTTCTGTTTTGTTAAAAAACCATAGGTGTGATCAATATTAGAATATTTTTGTTTTAGTTTTTCCACTAATTTCCATCTTACCATTGACATGAAAGTTTCCGGTCTAAATCCATTCAATTTCTTTAACTTTAGATTAATTTTCCCCTTGTGATGATTCTCATGACACTTGATACACAGTGTAACCAAGTTTTCAG
Organism: Oligoflexales bacterium; assembly: GCA_015232735.1. Next base: position 673 of record JADFZC010000825.1, read on the forward strand.
GTCTATCCCCACCAGTTTTTCGCGATTCAATATGATGAACTTGTAAAGGGGTATTACTTTTCCCACAGTGGTTACACTTATGACCATCTCTGTGAAATACATACTCTCTTACATTTCCAAAACCATATTGGTTTCCTTGCTGATATCCTATTCCATCTATATTTGGATTTTTAATGGCTTGTATATCAAAAGAGGCAACTTCTACAACAATTTTGTTGATTGGTAAAATCCTATGTATACTATCGATAATTCTGATATGGGAATCAAATTTGTGCCGAATCGATGGTGCAAGCCAACATTTGCCTGTTTTTCTATTTAAAAATCTTGGTTTTTTATACCATGTTTTTCTGTTCCTTCTATTTCTACGGTACATTCTTTTTTCGGAAAGTAGCTCCACTATATCCCTTCTAAGTTCCACTGTTGAGCTATATACCTCTTTTTTGGCAGATACCACAGATAGACCCACATTTTGATAACCAGAATCTACTCCTACAGTTAAATCTTGCGTTGTTTCTCCCCCATAAACCATTAATTGAATCGTAAAAGGTCTCAAATTAATAACTTTAGCCTTACCTTGTTTTAAAAGTATTTTAGCTTTTCGAGGGTTACAAGGCATAATAGGGTTTCCTCGACAGCTAAGAACATATACATGGAAAACCCTTAGGTTTCCACCCCTGTGTTCAAAGGTAATATCCACATCGGGATTGTTACCGCAGGTTTTTAAACCTAGATCACCAGGACCACCCTCATCCTTGTTTAAACCTAGATCACAGTTGCAACGGACTTGTGGAGCATCCGTTGGTGTGTATGTATTTCTCTGCGCTAACTGCTGCAAAATTAAACTCCTTTAACTTAGCTCCCTAATCAATCAGGGCTTGGGTTTTACTCCAAGCTCCCACCTTTAGGTGGGGGTAATTGACGGATCTGTCTCCTTTAAGAAAAACACATCGCCTCGCATTATTGCCATAACAAGCCCGGAGTGCAAGCAGTAAAAGGGCATCGACTTCTTACCAAAAAATCAGCGGCAAATTAAGGCGGGAAAATATGCAATTTTTTCACTATTCGATGGTTGTGAAACGTTTATCCAATATCTGGAAGATCAATCTGTAATTGTCGCCCTTGAGGATGAACTGCATGCCGCCGGGATTACACTTCGCTTTGATTTGTGTAAGATTGAATGAGTTTGAATCCCGACTGCAAAGCAAAAACCCTGTAAAAAATGTTGGTCAGACAGCTAAGAACAACCTGATATTGAAATTAGCCTTCGGATTTCTCCACACATATACAGAGGAATGGAAAGAATGCCATCTGTGTATGAAAGCGGGTGCGCTGATATGCGGATGCCGCATGGTGTTCTTTTGTCCAGCATGAATTGCCTGAGTGAACGCAGGCGTCCTGTTGCGCTGGATTTTACTTCAATGGGAATGACAAGGAAGTTGTAATCGATTAAATAATCGACCTCTGCCTCGGCATTTTTGGCCTGCCGTATCCAGTAGAAAAGTTGCGGATCCGACTCCGGGTCCATATGAGCCAAAAGCTCCTGACCAACAAACATGTATATAATATAG
>JADFZC010000826.1 GCA_015232735.1 Oligoflexales bacterium
AGAGATCAGGGACTCTTACAGGCTTATGGGGTGGTTGAGTATTTAAAATGGAATCAATTTGTTTGCACAATTGGCGCTTTTCCGGTCTAAGGTATAATAAATATGCTCAATATCTTCAGGAAAGATTCGGAAGAAGGGTTTACAAGACATGCATAGATGCGGGTTTTGAATGTCCAAACATCAATGGGGATATTTCCAAAAGAGGCTGCATATATTGCGACCAAAAAAGCTTCACTCCCACAGACAAGATGCGGCACATGGATGTTTCTTCGCAGATAGACAGACAGATCAGGTGGGTAAAATGGCGATACAAGACCGAGGACGCCGGGTATCTCGCATATTTTCAGGCATCCACATCCACATATGATTCCCCAGGCAATCTGAAGAGGCTTTATGACGAAGCGGTTTCTCACCCTTCTGTTATTGGACTTGTCGTAGGAACCAGGCCGGACTGTGTCGATGATTCAATACTGGATTTGCTTGAGTCGTACGCCCAAAATATTTATGTATGCATAGAGTATGGTCTGCAGTCGTCAAAAAACGAATCGTTAAAATGGATTGGAAGGGGCCATGACGTCGACTGCTTTTTGGGGGCGGTGGAGAAGACCAAAGGAAGAGGGATAGAAATAGGGGCGCATGTAATATTGGGACTGCCGTGTGAATCCCTTTCCGACATGCTGGACACGGCGAGATATCTTGGCGATGTGGGGGTGGATTCGGTTAAGATTCACAATCTTCATATCACCCGGGGGACAGCACTGGAGGCTCTTTATCTGAAAGGTGAAGTGCCTGTTTACGACGTCGATGAGTATGTTTCTGTTTTGGTTGATTTTTTGGAGGAACTCTCTCCCTCAATCGTAATTCAAAGGATGATTGGAGATGCGCCAGGCAAATATCTTGTCGCGCCTTCGTGGGTTGCGGACAAGCAACTGTTCCTCAGGCGTCTTTTCGCCGTAATGGAGGAAAGGGATTCCTATCAGGGAATCAGGTGGCATAAAAGGAAGCTCTAAACACTGAAAAAATGTATCGAGCGTGGCATTGTTGAAAAATCCCGCAGTTGTTCCTTTACGTTGATGATAGAGATTATTTCTGTTTTTTTGCTGCTTTCCACGTTGCACACGAGACAATGGGAGCTGTAAAGCACCTTGAAGAATCCGAGCCCGGCACCTTCTTTCTTTGTGTCTATGAGATCAATGGCTGTTTTTCTTCGAAGCACTTTCTTAAGATAGGTAAGAAATCTTTCTTTTTTCAAGGCTCCGAATGGATCAGCTATGGAAATGATGAAAGTTTCTCCATCACATCCGTATGAAATTTCGCCGTAATCTTCCGGATTAAGTTCTATTGCCTGATTCGTTGGGATTTTTGAATAATGTGTTTTTCCGGCTGCGATTGGTGCATCAAGTATGGCATTCATGAGTAGTTCTTCTGTAATCCCATAAACCATTTTGGAGGTATGCTGGCCCAGCCTGCAGCTTTCAGCAAAGAGCATCAGGCGTTCATTATAGATCTCCCTGTCACTGCTTCCTGTTATTTTTGCCTTGAATATTTGAGACTCCGGACTCAGGTATTTCTCGATTCCGAAGATGTCCCCAGTCAAAATTTTATGAATGGTTATCCTTAATTCATGTATTGTCCAGGATATGCTGGTGCGGTTTGTGATTATATGGTCGAGCAGTTTATCCTCTTCTCCCGAAAGGGCGTCACTGTATTCGTTCATGGGAAGACTTGTAAGAAGGATCGAAGAGGCTTTTGGATGCTTTTTTCTTGCCAGTTTGAATATCTCAAATACGGGTGCGTTGGAAACCATGATCGCCAGTTTTGAAATGTTGTTGAGGGCAGCAAGCGATGATGCCATATCGGTGACACTGATCAATTCTGCCTTGTCGCTTATTATTCGAAGTGTGTCACCAGAGGGAAGGGACTTGTATCCGGAGATATTTATGTAGAGGATAGTCTTGCTCATGTTTTTTTCTAATTTGACAGAAAAGTGATTTGAAATGCCATTAGCCTCACATTCACTTCGTAAAAAATTTCTTTTGCCGCTTTCATTCTATAATAAGATTCTACCAATTTTTTTTTAAAAATTTAACTGAGTGGCTTCAAGCAGATTTCTTTTGTTATGAATTAGAATAACAGATCTGAATTATTGTCTTATTTATAATGTTTTTTGAAAATATCCTGAGGATTTGTATTTTTTTTCTAATTTTTGATGTATAGATTTTTAATATGCATTTCA
>JADFZC010000827.1 GCA_015232735.1 Oligoflexales bacterium
TTTCCCAGATCTCTGATACCTGCCTATCACCGTTTTCCGGATTTTTGACGCTGATGATCTCATAACCAAGCGATTTGCAGAGCGCTTTGACCATCATCGTCTTTCCGGTTCCAGGCGGCCCGTAAAGAAGGATATTGGTGCCGAATTTCCCGGAAAGATAAGCGGTGGCAATGCGATAGTCCCTTTCATCGATATGGATGGGCTTGAATACCTTTTCATCAAGCACCACTTTCTCAAAAATGGAATCGATATATGAGCTTTTCGCACCCGCCTTGGAGAGATATTTCTGCGTTTCATCATGGATCTGAAGTTCATCACGATGTTCCATAATTGATACAAGACCTAGTCTGCGAAGTGCCCCATCGTGCAGCAGGACATCCTTCACGGCAGACCTCGGGTAATTTGTGAAAGCCCAAAAGTGGGAGATGAATTTGCCTTTATCCCAGACCGCATCGTCCCGAAAGCCATCTGAAAATATTCCAAGCCCTTCGTGGTAAAAGAAAAGAAGAGAGAGACACTCACACTCCTTGTCCGAAAGGTTAAGCGCTACTTTTATATTAGAAAGACGTTCCAGGTAATCCGAACCATCTGCAGGCTTTTTACTCTCCAAATAGCTGAATAAAAAGTCAGAGATATATTTTGCTGCGTAGGCGGTTTGATTTTTCATCGCAAATTCAAGGGTATTTTTCATTAAGTAATAGCTGTTTTTGGCTTCCGATGCATGTTTTTTTAATGCCTCATTTCCATTGATAAAACCATCCATGAACTTATTCTCATTTTTTGTCGATAGGCGGCTTGAAATCGCATTCAGAAGGCGTTCTCCATCCATATTTTTTTGTTTGAGGATACCCGGACAACGACGTAAAAATGTTGCAACATATCTGAATGACATCTGTTCAAAGAAACGGTCATTGCTGAGCACCGAATTCACACCTTTGCGAAATCGTCCTTTCCTCATATAAGATCTTATCTCTGCATCTGAAATACTGCTTGTCATAAAACTCCTTAATTCATAGGCCACTGCCAGATCACTTCGATTTATGTAGCGGCAATCAATTTTAGTTCTGGATCCGAAGTAGGTGGTCAATAACCCCTATCTTATGTCCTTTATATCGGGAATCGAAGTGACACATGGGGTCAGTCCCTGACAAAAACTGCTAATCACTCATTTTTTTTGAATAATTTCATCTTTAAAAGTTTTAGGGGGCGAGGACTATCAAAGCCTTGGATCCACCTGCTCACTTTCCAGCGCCAGAATCGCAAATACGCACTGGTGAACCAATCTGAGCGGCTCACGCCTGATAAAACGCTCAAGTCCTTCGAGGCCAAGCGCAAACTCCTTGAGGGCAAGGATCCGTTTGGTCTTCAGGCTGCGAGTCCTTAGGCGCGCAAGATTTTGCTCAAAGGTATATTCCGGGCCGTAGATAATACGTAGATATTCAGCCCCCCGGCATTTGATGGCGGGTTGAACGGGCCTGTTCCTTCCCGCTGCCAAAAAGGTTTCAGGTTTGACAACCATCCCCTCGACGCCGTTTTCTGTAAGTTGATACCAAAAGGCCACAGCGTCACTGACACTCCGATCACACATAAGATCGACTACCTTAAAAGGGGTTTCGATGAGAATCCGTCCATCCTCCCGGCATACTTCTGCAAGGTTCTCCATATGCCATACATGCGTCTTGTCAAAATAGAGCGCCCCTTCGGTCGCCAGTATATGGAAAGGGGCCAGGCGAAGATCATCCACCGATAGGACTGGCCATGTATATTGATGGTAAACATCGATATATTTTAGAAGCAGTGACATTCTCTCTTTCGTCAGGCTAGCCAAAAGTGTGAGATCCTCCTGTTTGACACCCTCTGTCAGAGCCCGGACAGATGCTTCAAGGGCGTGAAGACCTGATGCACCCACGGCGGCATATTGTCGTAAGATGATCTCCTCGGCCTTAAATGACCAGGGCATGAGCTCCGCATCCATGCAAACCCAATCGGTCCCAAATTTCTCCCAAAAGCCGCTTTTTGTAAGGGCAGCATGGAGCCTTTTTAAAAGAGCGCTTTCCAAGCTGGAGTCATCGATAAACCTCCGTCCCGTGCGGGTGTAACAGATGCCTATTCCCTCATCTAAAATGCCAAATCGCCTGCGGACGCTATCCTCATCACGACAGATCACAATCACTGCACGAGAGCCCATATGCTTCTGTTCGCAGACGAGATGAGAGATTCCCCTTTTTTTAA
>JADFZC010000067.1 GCA_015232735.1 Oligoflexales bacterium
TTATTTCAGCGCCAGGTACGTATCCTGGCAAGCGAAGCTTGCTTAGGATCCGTCATGAAATATTGGATTCATGTCATTGTTTTACCATAAAATTCCAAAAAAATGTATAATTGTAGAATAACATATTTAAAGTAGGAAAACATGTATGGCAAAACTCTTTCCTGATGCAAAAAAGAGTCGTGTAGTATTTATAAGCAAGGCAGAAGAACAGTTTTACACCCTTTGCGAGGACAGATTATCCGATGACTGGTCGATCTATTATTCTTCAACGTTATCTTTTTTGGAATATGGCGAAGGGCTTCAGGATAATGAAATAGATTTTGTACTTTATAATAAAAAATATGGTGTTATTGTTATCGAGGTAAAAGGGGGAAGGATAAAGTTTGATGCTGAGACAGGAGAATTTTACTCAATAAACCAACAGGGAAATGTATTTAACATAAAAAATCCGTTCAAACAGGTATTGAATTGGAAGAGCAGATTTCTAAGGTATTTAAAAAAGCAGTGGATTAGAGTCCCTGTAAGTCATGCAGTTTGCTTTCCTTCCGTATTGGAAAGCGATTTTCCTCAAACGGCTGAAATAGAGCCAGCCTTAATAATTGGAGTGAATAAAATTCAGGAGTTAGAAGAGACGTTGAGAACAATAGTAAAGGATTCTCAGCCTGAAAGGTATCTTGAGTTTGCAGATGTAGGAAAAGAAATCGATAAAATACTCAGGGGATCAAATTTTACAGCAAAGATAAGAATAAGAGATTACATAGACAGCCATGAAATAAGAATAAGGGACGTTGAAGGCATTACAGATACTTTGGTTTCTCCGATATCGAGTGCAAAGAGATTATGTATCGAGGGAGAAGCAGGAACTGGAAAGACGATGCTCGCTATCATGCTTGCAAGGTATTTCAGAGGGGATGGAAGGAAGGTACTTTTTCTGTTCAGTAGTTACCTGATGAGTTCTTATTTGAAAGATGAAATTGGATCAGGAGTGGAAGTAAAAACATATGAAGAGATAGCGGCATCGTATGGAATTGATCTGATAAAGAAGCCACATTCAGCCGAGGGGAGTAACGATGATTGGGTACAGTTTACCGGTCCTGAAAAGCTTAAAGTGGCAATTTCCGCATCATTTAATCTTTATGAAGTGGTAATCTGTGATGAAGCACAGGATGTTCAGCCGTTTTGGTGGGAGGCCTTTGTTTCGCTTTTGAGATATAGTGAGGAGAGCAGGCTATATATTTTTTTTGATAGGAGCCAGGGAGTTTTTGGTTCTGGAGGAAAGCAGGACAAGTTTGTTCCGGAAGATGTGTTGCCTGTTAATCCGCCATATTTCCCTCTTGTTCACAACTACCGTACGACAAGAGAGATAGCTACTTTTTCAAGGAATTTCAGAACAGGAATTGAAATTCTGAGGAGTCATTGTGGGCGGCTTGGGTACAAACCGGAGATAGTCTCGTATCAGGATGCGGAGGATTTCAAGGAAAAACTGGTGTTATTATTCAAGAGGCTTTTTGAGGAAGAGGGACTTGAAAGCGATGAAGTTACTTTATTGTCCGCCAGAATTCCGTTTGCAGAAGGATCTGTGCTAAATGGAGTTGATGGTGTCGGGAAATATAAGTTTTTTGACCTTGGAGCAGGGAAGAAGAAGTCTTATCCATCGAAATCTATTATTAAAGGCAAGGTTCCAGTTTCAACTATTGCGAGTTTTAAGGGACTAGAAACTTCAGTTGGAATAATTATTAATCTAAGTGAATATAACATGCCGATAACAAATCCAATAATGAGCTCTCTCGTGTATGTGGCGAGTACCAGGGCGAAGCATATGCTTTATCTTATGGTGCAAAAGGACGATCCCAAGAAGGCTGCCTTTGAGTCTTCGACAGCAAATATTCAACAGACAGGAGCAATATTGGTTGAGGGTTCCAGAGCCGACCATGAGTATAGTGGATTTGTCTCATTTTATAATCCCGATAGGTTCGGATGGATAAAAGTCAGTGATCCATCCTTTGAAAAGGGGAGTGTGATCTTTTTCCCTTACGATGTGGTTAAGTCTGAAATATCTCAAATGAAAGCTGGGATGAAGCTGAAATTTCGCCCTTTCATTGAAGGCGGTATGACAGTTGCAATAGACTTAGAAGAGCTATCTAGTAATTGATGTCGTGCTGTTGTTGTTCTTTGCTATTGGAGTTTTCTGGTTTTTATAATCGTAATATTCTGCAAAAGTTTCCGCGGCAAGATTGGCCGCTTTAAATACCCAGAGGTCATCAAGCAGGACGACAGAGGATACAACCACCTCAGGGTTGTCGATTGGATATATACCGACAAACAGGGAAGTCAGTCCCGAAGGATTCTGTCCTGTAAGGGTTCCGGTTTTTCCTCCGATATCTTCCCTAATTTTTTTGTACCTGCCATATCTGAAGGCAAAAGATGCTGTTCCCTGTTGAATAGTTGTTTTCATTATTTCTCTTATTTTAAGAGAAGTTTCTTTTGAAATGATGGGGTCGTATTCTTTTAGGATATTGTTTGAACTCTGGTCTTTAAATATAGTTATTGGTTTTGGGATGCCGTTGGAAGCTATGATCAAAGTCTGCCATGCGGCATGTACTGCTGATATACCAACATAACCAAATCCAGCAGCAAAACGCCCTACGGTATGAGCACTTGAGGTCTTTGGATTTGGGGGATTAATAGGGCTTGACGGGATTTGAAAATCGGAAGGTATGGATGAACCATTCCATCCCATATTACTTGCCATATGCATGATATTTCCCAGCCCGATCATGTCGATGGCTATTTTAGCAAAAAAACTGTTACAGGAATGGCCATATGCGTTGGAAATGGTCATTTGGCTATCTTTTCCAGGAACATTCCATTGCATCCAGCGTCCTGCAGGATGTACTTCAGTACAACTGCCTAATAATCCGATAGGCTTTTCGTAGTCCATGTCTATGGTTTCAAAAGTAGTAGCAGCAACTACTGTTTTAAATAGTGAAGCTGCAGGAAACTCTGGATGCAATGCTGTATGATGGGTTGCCCCCCATTTCTCGGGATGCCTGCCTTGAGCCATCGCAAGAATCTTGCCGGTTTTTACATCAACCAGAACTGTGGTCGCGATAGGATTCCTTCTTGTCTTTATAAAGTTGTTTAAATTGTACTGAATTTTTGGAATGATTGATAATTTTCTATTGTCAGATGGATTAAGGGTAAGGGAATACTGGTCTGAGTCCTTTTGATTTTCTGGTACTTCTGAAATTTCCAGGGGAATCTCAGGTAAAGTATTTTCAACAGAGGGAACCGTGTTTTTTTCTATTGCAATCGACTTTTTTTGAGGGATTGGAAAGGTCGATGATGCAATAATTATAAACCCTATAGGGGATATTTTATTGATTGAATTTTTAATAATCTTTCTCATACTATTAAAATTTTCCTCAATACTTTGGTCTGATTTTGTTATTTTAAATTTTTCTAAAAACTAGCCATAATCTTTTTTATACTATGAAGAGAACTATTTCGTAGAATGTTTATAGATAGGCTAGCCTCCATATTAATTTATTATTATTATAACCTATGATGTGGAATAATCATATGCTAATTTGCCAAATCAAATTGTTCGGCGATTATCAATAAATCTGAAATTACCAGGAGATAACACAATTACTCTATTTTTTTATTTCTTAAAAGAAGTTATTCCCCAGTTTTTTACTTCAATGTGTGTGTTGACGGCTGTAATAGTCATTTCTCAGTTGGTCAGGCTTACGGAGGTTCTTGTAACATTTGGTTTAACTCTGGAAAATATTTTATTACCTTTTTTATTTATCGTAATGCCTTTTCTTGCGTTTACGATTCCTATTGCCTATTTGTTTGCGGTGTTCATATCTTTTAGCAGGTTAAGTGCTGACGGTGAGTTTATTGCCATGTTGGCTTCCGGCTATTCCCTTAAAAAATCTTCTGTTCCAGTTCTGATAATAGGTTTTTTTCTGTTTCTTCTGGGATCATATTGTTCATTGACCTTTGAACCCTGGGGCAGAAGGGAAACATTGGAATTTTTTCACAGAAAGACGCAGACAGAACTGGATAACATGATAAAAGTAAAAATGAAATCAGGGGTTTTTCTAGATAATTTTCTTGGCTATGTCCTGTACGCAGAGGAGATATCGTCTGATAAAACCAAATTTTCAAATGTCCTTTTGGCTCCGGGAGAAAACAGGATGGATCAGAGTTTTACTTTGATGGCTCCGAATGCGTTTATCACGGGGACAGTCGAAGCAGGGGATCTTAGAATGTCTTTCGATCATGGGATGATTTATAGCGCAGAGCCGATGAGGCCAGATATTTCAATAGTGAAATTTAACAGACTCGATCTGGACCTTCTTAGAATCTTTCAGGAGCAGATCTTTGGACCTGATATGGCTGCAGATGATTATCGGAGTTATCCACCGGAGAAGCTGGTGAGTTATGTGGATGATCTGAAAAAAGATGTCAAGGCAAAGGATACGTATCTGAAAGCAAGATTTCTGTTACATCAAAGATTCGGCTGGCCATTCGCAGCCATATCATATTCTCTCATAGCGATGGTTCTTGGTATTCAGGATGAACGTAAGGGAGGAAAAAGTAAAGGGTATTTAGGAACACTTTTGACGTTAATGCTCGGATATATAATGATTATGGGATTTAAATGGATTTCCGAGAAAGGAGCTCTTTCTGCGCCCCTGGGGGTTTGGGTTCCGAATATTATTTTGCTGGTATTTGGTTTGATGCTTGTGTATCAAAGGAATCGTCTACCTCCTTCCGAATCTACGCTCAATCCAAGGTATTTTCCAGGATTTGGTAGATTTTACAGAAAAAATTAAAGTTATTGGTGCTGGCTTGTTTTGTCGGGATAGGTGTTTATGAAGAGAGTCGTGATCACAGGAGTCGGAACCGTTTGCCCTGTTGGTTTGAGTACTATGGAGTCCTGGGATGCAATACTAGCCGGGAAATGCGGGGTTGGTTTAATTTCTCTTTTTGATCCTGAGGATCTTCCTGTAAAAATAGCAGCGGAGGTTAAGAATTTTAATCCCGTTCTGGCAATGGATGTGAAGGAAGCAGGCAGGACGACCCGATTTATTCAGTTGGCAGTATCGGCTGCTAATGAAGCCGTTCTGGACAGCGGATTTGATTTTGAGTCAAACTGTGAAAGGCATGGCTCATCGATTGGCGTTGGAATGGGAGCTCTTTCTTACATTGAAGATAACGTGAAGATACTTATTGAAAAAGGGGCAAAGAGGGTTTCCCCCTTTTTTATTCCCATGGTTATCCCGAATATGGCTGCAGGTTTCATTACGGTTAAATACCATCTTTGCGGTCCTTCATTGTGTCCGGCTACGGCTTGCGCAAGCGGCAGTCACGCGATTGGAGAAGGTTATAGATATATTGTGTCGGATCTGGCAGATGTGATGGTTTGTGGTGGTGCTGAATCTGTACTTAGTCCTGTGGGGCTTGCAGGTTTTGCATCGATGAAAGCCCTGAGCAGGCGCAATGATTCCCCTGAAACCGCTTCCAGGCCATTTGATTTAGATCGTGATGGATTTGTCATGGGAGAGGGGGCTGGAATTCTTGTTCTTGAAGAACTCGATCATGCGCTTAGGCGTGGTGCAAAGATTTATGCAGAGATGGTCGGGTATGGCATAACATGCGATGCATATCACATTACAGCCCCATCACCGGATGGCTATGGGGGAAAGAGATGTATGTTACAGGCGATGGAGTCAGGCGGTATTGGACTTGAGGATGTGGGATATATTAATGCCCATGGTACATCGACGAAGCTGAATGACAAATTGGAATCAGCAGCTATTGAGAGCATTTTTAAGGAAAAAGTTAAAAATGTTTCCATTTCCTCAACCAAAGGAGCCACTGGACACTGCATTGGCGCAGCAGGGGCAATTGAAGCGATATTTTCAATACTGGCAATAAGGGACAGGATAGTACCGCCGACTATCAACTATGAGACAAGAGATCCTGAGTGCCGTCTTGATTATACGCCAAATTTTCCTAGGGAGAAAAATATTGAGATCTCTCTTTCAAATTCATTTGGATTTGGTGGTGTCAATGCGACTCTGGCTTTTAAAAAGTATTCATAATAATTGCTTTTTTTGTCTTTTTTGTCATTATTTTATAAGTCCTGAGGAAGACAATATACAAAAAATTTTTTTTCTTACATTGTTTTGAACCATTGATGGGTGCAATGAAAAGTGTTATTGTCAGTTCCCAAGTTGCTGGTCCCATAGTATAACGGATAGTACGAAGCATTCCTAATGCTTAGATAGTGGTTCAATTCCACTTGGGGCCGCATATCGCTTTCTTGAAGCTGCATTAAATTTGAAGATAACAAAAAATGAATAGGCGGAAAAAAAGATTTTATTTTCTGCAAATAAGGATTTCCTGTCGACTGGGAGCGTGGCTGTTGCAAAATCCAACGTGGCTTTATTAATTCTTAGATATTATTTGTCACTTATATTCCCATTTTTTTATATAATATAGTTGAAGTCAAATTTATCAGAAAAAGTTGAGCATAGTCTAAAGTTTGTAATGAATTTTCAATTATTTAATTGGATAGGGGCTTGAAGATATGCGTAAGGGACTCGATCAGATGACGGCGTGGGTTGTTGCTGTTGTATTATCACTAATAATTTTTTCGCTTATTGTTTTTGCCATTTTGAGACAAGGCAAAGGTGGAAGCAGCCATGTGGTTGAGCAGCCTGGGCATGGAGGTGGTGTTGTTATTCCAGTAGATAATCCACATGGGGAAAAACAGCCAGTGGACAAGCATCAGAAGGCCGAAGAAAATAAACATGAAAGCACTGAGGATAATAAACACGAGGGAACCGGGCATGAGCGGAAAGCCGAAAGTACCGATGTACACAAAAACGAGGGAGCCTCTTCTCATGGCGGTGAAAAGGAGGAGAGTGCAAAAGATAGTCATGACGGTAAAAAAAAACATTAGAAAAATGGCAATACAAGGGTTCGGAGGGGCCATCAAGCTGGGGAAAACTGGATCCTTCCTTTTTGGCGTGTGAGGCAGGGAAATATCAATCGCCGATAGATATCAAAAAGGTAGTAACTTCTCCAGAATTGAAACCAGTTACATTTTCATATTTTCCAGGGGTATATACAATTGAAAACAAAGGATATACCTTTTCACTTAGGGCATCTGGCGGGCCTTACATTACTGTGGATGGCGGACGATACGATCTTGAGGAAATAGTATTTCATTCACCGAGTGAACATAAGATAAATAGCACGCCGTTTGATATGGAAATCCAGCTGATGCATATTAACAACAAACTTCAAAAGCTAAATATTTCAGTTTTTGTCAGAGAAGGGAGTTTCAACAAAGCAATAGAGGATATTTGGAAGGTTCTTGGTATTAAAAAGGGAATAAAAAGACAGGTTGCCGGTTTTGATCCAAAGCTGCTTTTGCCAAGAAAAAGAAGTTACCTGACATATCCAGGTTCAGAGACCATACCTCCCTGCTCTGAGGGGATTCAATGGGTAGTTTTTGAAGATCATATACAGTTTTCTTCTCGTCAGATTGATGAATTTGAAGCGATATATGGTAATAATTCAAGGCCTGTTCAGGAGTCTTTTGCCAGGATTCCTCTAAGAAGTCATTAAAGAGTCTTGTTGAAAAAGAGAGGTGCAAGTGAAGGACGAGCAAAAATCTGATAGTCAGGATAACAATTTGATACGTCTGGATAAAAGCAAAAGAAAAAGTCTTACATTAAGACGAAAGAAGGTTGATTCAGACAAAAGTAAGAAAAAATCAAATAACATAATGCAGTCAAAAACTGCTGATGTGATTAAATTGATATTGATTCTTTTATTGTTTTTTTACCTGTTCAAGGATTGCAGGTAGTTTTTTTTACTCTATCTGATTTGTTTTTTAAGTGAATCCAAATATTCTGTCCATTCAACCGGCGTCAAATCGCGTTTCTTGGTGTTACATGTCTTACAGCTTGGTACTACATTTCCCCTTCTGGATCTCCCTCCGCGGCTTAATGGTACTATATGATCCATAGTAGCTGTTTTGGAGTCAAGTTCTGTATTGCAGTAATAGCAGACAGTTGACTGAATGAGATTTTGCCACCATCTGGATTTTCGCAGTTTGCGAGCTTTTTCTTTTTCCTCTTTTATTTGCTTTTCACTAATTTCCATTTTGGGTCATACTTTTTAAAGTTTCTATAATATATCTTTCCTTTTTTCAAATATGATACTGGCAAGTACAAGAAAAAATACAATTAAAAAAAAGCCATAACCAAACCGCGTGATTATTTCATGCATGGAAGGAAATGAGGCTGAAACACCTCCGGCCCCGATGTATCCTGCGAAATTGAACCTGTGAAAATCCCAGTAATCTGCCAGAAAGGTCAATAGATAGATAGTGCTTTTGTTTGTATTCGTTTCGACTATTGAATTCAATATCGGAGAAGATACAAGCCCCAGGATCCAGAGGCTGAAACTTCCGAAGATCGCTACGGCGTAAGAGGTGAAACTTGAAAAAAATATGGTTATGGTGCAAAGGACAATCCATTCCACAGTTAAAAATCCAAAGATAACAAGATCAAGCTTGTTGAATTTAAGTCCGCTGAACAGCTTTATTCCTGCCCAAAAGACCATAAGCGTTAAACTTATAGCTACCAATGAAAGAGCGGTGCCAAGAAATTTTCCCATTAACCAGTTTGTTCTGCTTATTGGAGTAACCAGCTGTGTTTCAATGGAGCCTTCACCTCGTGAGTCAAAAACCGTCTTTCCCCCCCATATCAGAGCGACAATAATCCCAATGACATGAAAACCAAATGTCCCGAAGTCGTACAATATTTTTTCGAATTCTTCAATACCCCAGTCGCTTGCAAGTGAAGCAAAAGCTATCAAAAGAACCCCCATTGTCAAGGCTGGCAGAAATATTTTGTCCCGCACAAGACGCCAGAAAGTTTCAAAGGTAAGCGTAATAAGGACTCTAATCATTTTTCACCTCCGGAGAAGTAATGATACAGTTTTAATTCATTAATTTCTTCGGATTCTTCAAATTTGATGATTATATAATTTTCACTGAGACATGCCTTTAGCCATGATGCAGCTTTAGGGTAGTCAGAAAAATACAGTTTCATAAGATATCCATCATGGATAATCTGAGAAATATCAGGCAAAGCCATTTTTTTAGCCAGTGCCTCAAGCTTGCCCTGGTCACCGCCAGAGATGGTAATTGAATATGAATTGTGATGAATTTCATCTTTTTTTGCCGCTTCTTCTCCTTCAAATGGATCGAGGGTTGAATATACCAGACGGCCATGTTTGAGAATGTGAAGTTCATCACATAGAGATGGGATGGATGAGATTTCATGGGTACATAGGATGAGGCTTTTCCCGCTCTGTTTCAAATCTTTTATCCAGGATTTCATACAAATACGGCCTTCAGGGTCAAGGCCGGAAAAAGGTTCATCCAGGATTAAAAGTTCCGGGTCGTGAATAGTCGCTCCAGCCCAGGCAAGACGTCTTCCCATGCCTTTTGACAACTCGGAGATTCGTTTGTTGCAGTGGTTAATAAGGCCGACATCTTTTAATTTTGTTTTTATAAGTGCCTGATAATCTTTTCGTTTAATATGTTTAGGCGAATAAAGATTTATTTGTGTGCCTAAAAATTCCTCTGGTGTCAGGTTTAGAGGTAGTTTGTTTATTTCGGGCATATATCCTATATAGTTATGATCGTCTTTTGAAATGGATTTATTTTTGAAAAGAATTTTTCCACTATCACATTTTGTCAGATTTAAAATGGCTCTTATTGTGGAAGTTTTACCGGCACCGTTATGCCCCATGAGTGCGGTGCATTTTCCCTTTGGAAAGGAACAGGACAGATTTTTTACTACATGATATTTTTTGGGAAAGAAAAGCCCTCTCAGGTAAGTTTTGTTCAAGCTTTCTATTTTGAGAATGTTTTCTTTTATTTTTGTAGGATCATCGTCTTTCATATTCCCTCAACTGACAGAGTATCAAAAATCAATGTGGTGTTTTCTCGAAATGAATTCCTTTAGGTTTATTTGCTCAGCATTATTGAACAATGCTTCAAGATTTTGCTTTACTTCTTCAATTGAAAGATTTTCCCGCGCAGCCATTTTTTTTGCCAGACTGGCAACCCAGGGGGGAGATTTGGTCTTTGAAGCGGCAAGTTCGTAAAAACTGGCTGCGTTGCCAGGCTCCTTGAGTGCAAAGGCGTATATAAAACCTTGGAGCAT
>JADFZC010000828.1 GCA_015232735.1 Oligoflexales bacterium
TTATCGACCACTTTGTCCCCTGAGGGGTGTCCATAAGTTCTATGCCTTTTGAAACCAGGTCACTGCGGATTCTGTCTGATTTCCGAAAATCCTTCTCCTCTCTCGCCTTTTTCCTTTCTTCGATGAGCCCCTCGATTTCCTGCCGGGTGATGCCAAGCTCGGGCAGAACCTTGTCCTTCAGGTTTTCAATGAACTGTTCGGGCTGCTCCTTCAAAAGCCCAAGAACGCCAAACAGCTGCCTGAAGGTTTTTGCATAAGCCCTTGCAGTATCGTTTTTGGCCTTTGATTTCTTGACGGTCCTCAGTTCGTTGGCTTTGTGAAAGGCGATATTCAGATCGCCTATTGCCGCCACGGTATTGAAGTCGTCAGACATGCTCGACATGAAATTGCTGTAGAGGCTCTCCTGTTCGTGTCCCTTCAGGATCTCCTCGGGGCCGCCGGCCTGTACGGATATCTCGTCCAGGAATCCGAGGGTTTCGTAATAATAGAGAAGTCTTTTGGCGCATGATTTGAACACTGACGGTACAAAATCGATATTGGAGGTATAGTGCTGCTGCAGATAGGCTATGCGCAGGACCTCAGCCGGCCACTTCTTTAGAAAATCGGCGATGGTAATATGATTGCCAAGGCTTTTTGACATCTTCTGCTTGTTTATTGTCAGAAGCCCTGAATGTATCCAGTAGTTGGCATATGGACAGGCGTTTGCCGCCTCTGACTGGGCGATTTCGTTTTCATGATGGGGAAAGACGAGATCCCTGCCGCCGCCGTGAATATCAAAATTGTCTCCAAGATATTTTTTGGACATTGCACTGCATTCTATATGCCATCCCGGGCGCCCCTTTCCCCATGGGCTATCCCATGAAACACCCTCTGCCTGCTCGCTTTTCCATAAGGCGAAATCCAGTTCGTCCTCCTTTTCGCCCTTTACGAGATCCCTGGTGCCTGTCCTGAGATCATCAGGCTTTCTGTTTGACAGTTTCCCATAGTCCTCTTTAGCCCTTACTCTGTAATATACGTCGCCGCCGGCGGTTGAGTATGCAAACCCCCTGTTTTCGAGGGTTCTTATCATTTCGATAATTTCTGGGATGGTTTCCGAGACACACGGCTCGAAGGTTGCCGGTCTTACAGCGAGATCATTCATGTCGCGTCTGGCGGATTCAATCATTTTTTTTGAGAGGGCGAGAGGAGAAAGGCCGAGTGTGGCTGCCCTGGCGATGATCTTGTCATCTACATCCGTGTAGTTTCTTACATAGGTGACCTCGTATCCGGCGTATTCCAAGAACGAACGGATAACGTCGAAGAAAATAGCCTGCATGGCATGTCCGATATGACAGTCGTCGTAAACGGTAACTCCGCACGCGTATATTTTCACTTTGCTTGGCTCTATTGTCGTAAGCTGTTCTTTTTTCCCCGAGAGCGTATTTGTTACATACAGTTCCTGCACAGTGGTCTCCATTGTTGCGAATATTGGTAATCTGCAAAGTTATAGATATAACGCATTGTTTCATATTGTCTATTTTAAATTGCCAGAGCGTGGACAGTTTTGTCTCCGTGTTTATTTTCTCAGAAATAACAACAAGTTAAGTTTGTGGGCAATAAATTCACTAAACCAGGTGCGGGGCTGGACGATAAAAAAGAGTGGATGGAGGGGCTCGAGTGTTCTGGGAGCCCTTTTAGAAACGAGAGGAAAAACCTCCATTATATGTTCTCTTTCAGAGAGGATGCCATGAAGGATAAAAATAAAACCGCCGTAGAAATACCCGATTTGATGTACTATTTTGATGCCCAGCAAAGAGACAGCATCGATATTGGATCAAAAGGGAACAAACTGGGACAGTTTTTGTTGATAAAGGACAAGCTCCTTTCACTTCCCGATGCCGAGTTTAGAGCGGCCATTCAGACAATCCAGAGAATGGTTTCGTCTCCTCAGGATCAAAAAACAAAAGACGAAGGTTTGCGAAGAAAAGATGCCATGAAGCTGTTCACTCAGGTTTCAAAAGGCGGCGAAGGCAATTCAACGAGCAAAGTAACCCCGGTCTGAGAAAATCTTTAAAATCTTCATACCATATAATTTATTTGCTTTAATCTTTTTCCAAACCAAGTATTATATATAATATGTACCTTATTCTGAAAAAAAATTTTTTGGATAAACCTTGAACCTGTTTTTTTTGATTCAAGGTTTGTTTAGGGTTGGTTTTCTGCCGACAGGATTTTGGTTATGAGTTACTGT
>JADFZC010000829.1 GCA_015232735.1 Oligoflexales bacterium
AAGATCGATACATGTTGCTATCCCTTCGTTGACAGGGGTTTCCGGCGAGTAAAAGGGATCTATTGTCTGGATTATGTCGGCTTTTCCCTTCCGCCATGAATATTCCCTGAGGCAGTAATAAAAATGATGACCTGGAACGGTTTCGTGAAACAGAAAAGCCGAAAGGTCTTTGTCAGGCTGTCCGTCCATAGGGCTGTCATGGCCGATGATTCCCCTGTAATTGCCCTGATAGTAGTAAAAGCAGGAGGGTGTGCCCTCGTCCGGACTCTCAAGGCTCACATGCATCCTGTGCCAGAAGGGAAGATCGCCGAAAACCCTTTCAAGCCTTTTTCGCAGCCTTTTAGAAAACGGATATTTTTCAAAGCGGCCTTCAGGAATGATAAGCGGAGTTTTCAGATTTTCGCTGAAATCCGTCCCGCCGGCTTTGATCTTCATCCGGTCTTCACACACCAGGTTCCAAGCCGATTCAAGATCGACAGGGGGCGGGAGCGATGTGGAAAAAAGGCTTTCCACTTTCCTTTGGACCGGATGCCCCGGGTTCAGGCCAGGCAGAAAATAGCGGCACTGGGCAAGGATGGAAGAAATGAGGCCGCGAATGTAGGTCCTTCTGAAAGCTGGAAATTCATCGTCAAAAACCGCAAGATCCGCCTCATTTATCCCCTGAAGAAAACGGATAGCCTCATCAGGATCTTCAAGCGTATGCCTCAATCCAGTGAGATTGGCATGCAAAAGCTCATAACCGTCAAAAAAATCTTCCAATCCGACGACGGCCCTTGCTATCCCCGAGAGCAGATCCGTTGAGGCGCAAACCTTATCTTCAGCCATTTAAAGACCTTTCAATCGCATAAAGGCAAAGGTCGTTCTCATAAACATCGCCTTTGCGCGAGAAAGCAATAGCATGGCAGCCCGCACGGCACTGCGAAACAAACTCGCACAAGGCGCAATCGCCGCGGGCCTTTGAAGTATCGTAAACGCGGGAATTTTGAAAGCTACCGGGGTCCTGCCAGATTTCGCTAATCGATCTTTCCCTCACATTTCCGGCCGAAAACTCCGGGGACTGAAGGGACAAACAGCCGACGACGTCGCCGTCGGCCTTGATGCCGAGGACATAACATCCGCTGCTGCAGCCTTCCCAGCTTTCGCCGTCAAACAGCTCCTCTGCGACCTTATGGCAATATCCCATGCAGTCAGCCGGCATGATCCTGATCCTTTCGGCATGATCATTTTTCCAGGAGCGGACATCATGCATAAGTGTCCGAAACATCCTGCGGTCAAGACCGACATCATCCTGATGCCGGCCTGCCCTGCCGAAAGAGTTCACAATCTGAACCTGCCAGGCGATCGGCCTTTTATCGAGTATGATTTCAAGTACTTCCTCTCTGATCTGAAAATTTTTCATGCCGAAAGACGTTATCATGCTGTAGGAAAGCCCCTTTGCGCGGCAACGTGCGACAAGATCCATCACGGCATCGAAGCTGCCGGGTCTCTGCCGGAGAAAATCATGTATCTGCCGATTGCCATCAATACTGATGCCAATCTGAGAGACCCCCTCTGAATTCATGAAGTCAATGTCGTCATCCGAAATCGCAAAACCATTGGTGACAAAGACAACCTTCCCCTTGCGCCCTTCGACATCCTTTTTGCAGATATGCGAGACGATATCGCGCCAGCTTGAATACAGAAAAGGCTCACCCCCGGAGAGCGTGAAGACTTCGGTACCCATTCCCTTAAGCTCGTCAATAACTGCGTACCACTCGGGAACAGAAAGCTGGCCTTTCCTTGAAAGCCCAGCGGTCGATCCGCAATGAAGGCAGCGCATGTTGCATTCAAGCGTCAGCTCCAGCGCTACCGCCCAGGGATAAAGGTCTTCAGTGTCAACGGTGACAAGCATTGTTATTCCATTTTTAAAGTTGAACCGGCGTGGCAGGTCACCTGGTTGCGGGGCGACCGGCCGGCGTTTCGCGTCTTAGCGACTGTCTAAAAAGGGTCGAACTTAAGCGTTAATCGTCGTCGGGCGATCCTCATTTACCGGTATGTAAACGTAAGCCGCCCTCCTCCTCGCGCCTTGATTCCCCCCTTTTTTAAAACAGGCTCCTATCCAAGAGGTGGCATATAAAACGGACGGACAGCTTTTTTCTTTTTCTTGACAACAATCGTCATCCTGCTTTTCTCCTATGCAAAAAAGATATGTATTAAAAGGGCAAAAAACCAATCGGCGCAAAAAC
>JADFZC010000830.1 GCA_015232735.1 Oligoflexales bacterium
TCCGGTCGCCCTCCTCCTCGCGCCTTGATTCAGACCTTTTCGGCTAGGGTCTTGCAGAAACAGCCTCTTCCTACTTGAAGAAGAAATAGTGGGCGGCAAGACCCGAACCCCATCCCAGTATTATATAAACGACCCAAAAAAGCTGCGGAGCATACATCAGATTTGTAATAAGAAGCATCGCATTTACAATCAAATAAACCGCAAGGTGTATCTCGAAACCTCTGCGTATCCGTCTGTGTCCCGATCTCTGAAGCGCCGGCCACCTGACGCCCACAAGATACAGTACCGCTATCATGCAACCCCATCCCAAAAGCGGGAAATGAAACCAGACATATTTGGGGGTGTGGACAAAATTTATGACCGCAAGCAATAGATTGATTACCACATAAATGGCCAGATTTGCTTTAAAATAATTTGGCGCCTGCATCTGTATCCGCCTTTCAGGTCTCTTCATATTTTTTATGGAGGTCGTCTATCCTGTCCTTTGCGCTCTGAAGCCTCTCCTTCATGCACTGAATAAGAGAATAGCCTTTTTCCACTTTTCCCACAAGAAGATCGAGATCCATATCAGTGGCTGATATCTCCTTTATAATATCTTCCACCTCCTCCAACATCTTCTGATACGAAAGCGATTCATTCATTTTTTCACCTGTATTGAAAAATTATATATTATTGTCACCTGTCTCTATTTTCTCGATTATCATATGAAGCCTGCCGCCGATTATTTTTGCTGTAACTTCCTCTCCAGCAGAAACAAGCCCGGCATCCCTGATAAGTCCCGATTTACTGAAAAGCTGTGTCCATCCCTTTTTTATCCAGGGAACCGGATTGAACGCTGCAATATCCCCTTCAATTTTCAAAAGAGTCTTGTTAAAAAAATCAAGTCTTCTAGTCGAGCATTCCCTCACCCGGGAAAATTTGTTTGACAATACGCTTTCAAATTTTGAAAGTTTTCTAAGGCACGCCTTTTCAAGTTCCGACGTCATTGAAATGACAGGTTGCCTTAATTTCGTTTCCAAGACAAAAAAAGCGGCTTTTTCCACCCTCGACCTGCATCCGCCAAGAAAATCCCTCTTGTTCTGAAGAAGTGACCTTGATGCTAAAATCATTTTTGAGGAACATCCCGACAGAGTATGTTGAATTTGGGCAACCCTATCCTTGGAACAACTCATTATTCTTGCCGATATTCTCAATATTGCATCCGAATACCTGCTGATGGAGACGACCACCTCCCCCCTCAGCCTTTCCCTGAGGACAGATTCTGTTTTGAATAGATCTTCAAGACAGTCGTTGACCTTTCGATTCATATTAAGCGCATTTTCGGAGATCCTGTCCTTTGTGTCCTGAATGACATGTATAATATAATCCGCTGCAGCCGTAGGGGTTTTCTCCCTGTGGAAACAAATCTCCTCTGCAACACAAAAATCCTCATGATGCCCGATAGCCGCCACCACGGGTGTCCTGCACAGGGCAATTGCATAGGCTATCTGCGGGGAATCAAACCATCTCAAATCCGCCGCGCTTCCTCCGCCCCTTGTGAGAACTATCAAATCGCAGCCAATGCCCGAAAGGGCTTCAATTCCCCTCGCCACTTCCTTCAAGATTCCCTCACCCTGCATCTGAGCCGGATAAAAGATGACCTCGCCTGGAAACCTGTAAGTGAAAAGCTGGTGCAAAAAATCACTTTTCGCCCTTGAATCTTCTGCTGACACAAGTCCTATTTTTAACGGGAAATTTGAAAGAGTGTTCTGTTTATTGGCCCTGTCCAGATTTTTCAGCCTGAGTTCCCTCAAAAGTTTTTCCCTTGCAAGGGCAAGCGCACCTTTCGTGTAATTGGGGTCTATGTCAAGTACAGATAAAGTAACTGAGCCCCGATCCTTGTAAAATCCGATTTCACAAAGGGCCTTTACCCCGAGACCGTCGGAAAGCAGGGAATCAAATTGATCCCGTCCATGCTTTAATTCAAGTTTCTTGAACATTGAAGACCATATTACCGCCCCCACCGTGATGGTTGAACTCTCCACGGCACTTTGCTTGGGTTCTGCCAAATTGAAAAAACACCCGGATTTTCTAAAGCTGAGTCCCTCAATTTCACCAAAGACCCATATTGGGGACGCAAAGGTTCTCTTAATCGAACTCTCAATATGGTTCATAAGATCCGATACGCTCATTTCCACGAGTTTCTGGTTTTGCTGCGCCGTGGATAAAATGATATTTTCCT
>JADFZC010000831.1 GCA_015232735.1 Oligoflexales bacterium
TGACGAAATACTGAAGCAGAGATTCCTTGCAAAACTTGGTGCCGTCGCGAGAAGTATTCAGCACAGTGCCCGGGATGGCGGCACGTCGCCCCTTACGACGCTCCAGTCTCTTCTTGATGACATCAAGAACTGCGGATGTATAGAGTCGGGGACCGGCGCGGCGGCGTTCAGGGAGTTCAGGGAGAAGCTTTTCGAAACCTTTCCCATCTTCCTCTGCCGAAAGCAGGTCGTCCCGTTTCTGTTCCCGTGCCGCGAGAGGCTCTTTGACCTTGTCATAGTTGATGAAGCGGGACAGTGCAGGGTGGATGACGCCCTCCCGATACTTTACAGGGCCAAAAAGCTTATGGTAGTGGGTGATGACAAGCAGACGGTTCTCGCCAAAAACTCCATAATCGACGATTATCTGTTCAATGAATTCGCGCTCGATGAACACCTGAGATCCACGCAGGCCAGGGGGATAAAGGGCGGCGGTTCCCATCTTTTCGGCCTTGTCAAATCCATCAAACAGGCTTCCGTCATGCTTGACGAACATTACAGGTGCCCTCCGGAGATAATAGAATATTCCAACCGCTATGTATACGGCGGCGAACTGAAGGTCATGCAGTGGAGCTATCACGGCAAGAAACCATCGGTGGTGGTGGATTACAGCGAGGAAAAGGTCGAATCGAACCTCAAAAAGACAAGCGGGAAGTTCAAGGGCATCGAGACGGAGATGGTGGACAGGTACCTTGAATTTGTGGCCAGGAAGATACGCGAGATAGAAAAGGAGACGGGAAGAAAGATAAATATGGAGACAGACGTCGCCCTCTGTTACTTCCTTTTGAAAAACGAGCCATATGTCAAGAGCGTCAAGGGTGAGTTTCTGAGAAAACTCGGAAGGGGCGAGGATGTCCTCGACGGCGCGGGCGCCGCGCTGCAGGGGAAGGAGCGGGAGTACATTTTCTATCTGTGGGACGTGTCACGGGCGAACATGATGTCCTTTCGCCACGGGGATGACGAGGACAAGAGGAAGGGTGAGCTGAACGTGCTGATGAGCCGTCCGAAAATAAGGGCGTATCACTATCTGCACCAGAGCTTTTCCACCCTCGACCACAAGAGCGCGACGATAACCGACTATCTCTGGAAGGCCTACAAGGCGCAGAGCGAAAAGCCGGGCGAGGCCGCGGCATTTGAACCGAGGCGAAAGCGTCCCGGTCCGGAGCATATGCCATGGACAAGGTCCAGCGGAGAGCTTATCGATGCCCTTGTGCGCGGCGAGTCGAAACATCTTGCCAAAGATATGAAGAAAAGGGACCTGAGCCGCCTTGCAACGCAGACCAGCGTCATCGTCGGGGACCCTAGGTACAAAGTTGATCTTATGATTATCCCGAAGAATGCGGAAAAATCCGTACCGGCGATAGGGATAGTGGACCTGTGCTCTTTCGAAGCCAACGAGAATGCGGCTGACGAGATAGTGGATTATTTCTTCCAGCTTCAGAGGGCCGTGCCGCCCATAGATCCCGTTTTTCTGTTCATACATGAACTTTCCGATGAAAACGCCCAGGTTTATGGCTCGATACGCCAGAAGATAAAGGATGTGTCCTGAGAAGAGAAACATTTCTGTTTGATCTATTCTCCCAGCAGGTATATATAAAATCCTTCCGTGTGCCAAATAGGATTTTTTAAAATTACACATGAAGGAGCAAAAAATGAAATTAATAGCATCTTTTTCCCTGATACTGACCCTTTCCGCCTGCGGCCTAAAGCCTGAACCGGGCCGGCTGGCAACTGAAACTACACGGCCCATAAGGGAATTCACAGGTCACGATGCACAGAAACTTGTAGACATCTTCAAAAATCTCGGCATGAGACCGGCTGAAGACCCTTCCGGACAGCGCTATGGCTTCAATTTGACAAAAATAGAGTGTACCCAGGTTCCCTCCCCGAGAGCCCTGCCTCTGTGCGTCCTGACTCAGGGCGGTCTTGTAAAGGATGCAGGAGGCGATTCGGGAACAATCTACGGGCTGTTTGTTGAAAACGGCGCAAAAATTTATGGTGAAAGAGGTGTCACAAAACTTGTGCTGACCGATGTCGACTGCCTGACATATAATGTGTATCGCGGAACAAGCAAATGCTTCTATCGGCAATGACAGGGCCTAGGGAATAAATAAATATTGTTCGACAAAATTTATGAAATCGTGCTGTTATCGTTTGCCCTTGGAGACAAAATCCGTATTGAG
>JADFZC010000832.1 GCA_015232735.1 Oligoflexales bacterium
GAGATGTTATTCTTACCGCCTCTTTGACCTTGGCAAACGGGCCATTAAAACACTTTAAGGGAATTTTAACCACTTTCCATCCGTTTTCGAGAGGCTTTATCTTGTCGAGCGAATGTGTGATGTCAACCTCTTTGCCGCATCCTCCTTCACATGCCATTTTGATCTTTATAGCTTGAGAAGCGGCTGCATTCAGGAAAAGATCGATTGAAATCACGCTGTCCGGCTTTTCAAACTTTGAAAGATCTTGAGGAGTGTCGGATTTAACGAGGAAACTGCCTCTTCCTTTGAATGTTATCTTTTTGGCGGCGTATTGGAGGCCTTCCTTGTCGTCCGATGGTTCAACTTCAATATTCTTCAACTCCAGCCTGTCGTCGAAAATTTCAATGGGAGCCTTTGCATCATCGGATATGGCTGTTTTCCAGCGTTTGTTCAGGCCATGCGAGTAAAAGACAACCGTCTTTGCGGATTTTTCCCTGTCCACTATTTCAGGATTACATCCGTTTTGGGCATTTGGAGAAAATTCATCCAGGTTGTCTATAAGGGTATCCTTTTGCAGGTAGCTCAGACCGAAGCCATAAGGAAAAAGAGGTTCATATTTGGCGTCCTCGAAATTAAGGGGTGTCTGACAATCCGAGATCGGCCAGGAGAATGAAAGTTTGCCCTGAAAGTCAAAATTCATAAGACCTTTTTCTGTCTGAAAAATAAGGTCCGTGAGCGCCTCCGCACCCTCGCTGCCGGGAAGAAACGCTGCAATGAAGGCTTTCGACATGTTTATTTCCCTGTTGACGTAGAGCGGGCGGCCTGAGAGAAAGACTGTGACTATGGGAATTTCCGCGGCTTTCAGATTTTTCAGGACAAGCAGATCCTCTGGATACCTGAGGCTGTGTTCCAGGGTTTCATCGCCCTTTATGTCGCCTGCGCTCTCGGCATAGGGAGATTCACCTATTATGGCTATGGCAACATCATATTCACCTCTTTTGACATCCTTTGCCGTTTCATTGAAAACGACGCTGTTTGCGGTTTTCTTTATGGCCTGCAGCATGGAAACTGAATTTGGAAAATCGCTGTTCGGATGGCCAAGCCCCTGCCATGAGAGCGACCACCCTCCCAGCTGGTTTGAAATGCGGTCGGCGCTTTTTCCCGCCACAAGTATTCGTGCCTTGCGCGAAAGCGGCAGTATGCCGTTTTTATTTTTTAAAAGAACCATGGATTTTCTTGCGGCCTGTCTTGCCAGCTCCCTATGCTCTATGGCCCCGACAAGCTCCGCTTTTCCGGACAGGGGCCTATCAGATGGTTTGGGCTGATCGAAAAGTCCAAGCCTGAATTTTACCCTGAGAATGCGCGATACGGCGTCATTGATTCTGTCCATCGGTATCTGTCCGCTCTTTGACTGCTTAAGGGTGTTTTCATAGAAAGCCTTCCAGTCATTCCTGTCTGTCACCATGAATAAATCGATTCCGGCATTTACCGCTTGCGGGCAATTGCCGTTGGTGCACCCTTTGATCTGGCCTATCCCGTTCCAGTCTGAAATCACGATGCCGTCAAATCCGAGTTTTCCTTTCAGGACATCCGTTATCAGGTATTTATGGCCATGGATCTTTTCTCCCTTCCAGGAATTGAACGAAATCATTACGGACTGAACTCCAGCCTCGATTGTTGAGAAATATCCCGCACCAGCTATCTTAATGAGGTCGCTTTCGCTTGAGAGATTGTCGCCGGTGTTGATTCCAAAAGCAGTACTTCCGTCGCCGATGTAGTGTTTGGCGGTCGCCGCAACATTCAATGGACCCAGATTCCCCTGAAGACCTTCGACAAGGGCTCTTCCCATCTCTTTGACCAGAACCGGATGTTCGCCGTATGATTCATAGGTTCTTCCCCATCGGTCGTCACGCACCACAGCGACGACCGGACCGAAATTCCATTCCTGTCCGGTGGCCCTTATTTCCTTTGCGGTTATCTCTCCAATTTTCCTTATCAGATCCGTGTCACGCGTTGCCCCCAGGCCGATATTATGCGGAAAAATCGTCGCTCCAAATATATTGTTGTGTCCATGAACCGCATCAACTCCCCATATTATTGGAATTGCGATTTCGGAAGAACCTTTATCCATGGAGGCTTTCCAGAAGTCATCCGCCATGGCGATCCAGTCGGAGATTTTGGCTTTTTTGTTGTTATGCGGAAATGCGCCTCCGCCATTTAATACGGAACCGAAACGGT
>JADFZC010000833.1 GCA_015232735.1 Oligoflexales bacterium
TGAGTTCCTTCAGCCAGAGGTTGAACCTTACCGCGGCAATGGCAAATCCGCGCAGCCTTCCGGGCTCCCTTCTGTGGTATATGGGGCGAAAGACAATCATTCCTTTTTCTTTTCCATTGTCTTTGATCAATGCTAAAGAACCTGTGCCGGTTATCATTCCGGTGCGGTATGCCGCCGTGAGGGCGGCTTTTCGTTCTGGCTCTGAACCAAGGTCATAACCAACGATTTTGCTGTCAGGCACGAACGGTGCTTCATAAAGAATTGGATAATACTCGCTTCTGCCTTCTGCCGGAACCGCTTTGCCGTCATGACTTCTCTGCCATATTTTTTTATGGTTCATTCCCCCGGCCGGCAGCTTGTGTTCGAAATTAATCCTTTCCGATTCGGGGACACGGGGTACCCATCCCCATCCCTGAACCTCCCTTGCCTTTGTGAGGTACCTTGTATACGACTCGAATCCCTCCCTTGAGATCTCCTCGTTGTTTTCAATGAAATGGGCAAGTCCGTCGATTTTTATATCGTTGAGTTCATAGAACATCTCCCTCAGTTTCTTCATCTTTATCGCTGAAAGATGGGAAAAGGATTCATATCTGATGTCAAGCTCGTGGCGATAGGATGCTATGGTGGCGGACAAGGTCAGGATGATGCCAAAAAGCAGCGCCACGATTGGTTCAATGTATCTCAGGTGCCGTTTTTTTTCCTGTCCTAAGGTGTTTCTCCGATTGACAAGAATTACCCCTGTCATGAGCGATGCGCTTAGCGAGAGTCCAACCAAAAGGGGGATGGCAAGGGACCACAGCAGCGCACTTGTCCAAGTCTTGATCGAGGCGGCCGCTTCCAGAATACCGTATATTCTGTCGGACTTTCGATCCCTGACAGGCAGAAGCGCCCTGACCTCATTCGTTGTTTTTTCTGAGAAGAGACTTAAAACAACGGGTTTTCCGGTTTTAAACACGTCATGATAGGTGTCCGGGCCTGGCTGCCGGGATACTGGGGCGGGCTTTTCCGGTTTTGCGGTATCTTTGCTTTCAAAGTCCGTGTGTGAGCTGGAGTAGGAAAAAAGTCCTCCATCCTTTTTCATCACTACCACGCATAGTTCCATGAAGTCCCTATTCATTATCTGAACCGCATTCAACTGCCTGGCAATCGTTTTGTATTCAATGGACGAAAAGTCGCCCTTTTCTCCTGAAAGTCTTGATATCTGTTCCGTATCAAGGGCTTCCGCAATCGTCTGCATCCTTGACAGAAACTCCGCCTCAAGCCTGTTTTTTTCATATTGAAGATTGATCCACGAAACCAGAAGGCTGGCTGTCAAAAGGATGAGCGAGGCCGCAAAAACCCACCTGTGCGCTTTTGTTCTCAGGAATGATTTCAATCTGTGGCGCATAAGCTCCTTGAAATTTCAGGTCAGAACAAGCCCGCTCGGAAGTTCTTCGCCGAAAAGTTCGGACTTGAGGGATTCATCCATTGGAACTATTTCCATAAGAACATTCATCCGGCTCTCCTCGGCACCTGCGGTTTTCATCCTTTCCAGCATCTCCTCCCTTTTTGCATCCGATATGTCGAATTCCCTGTCTCCGACAAGGCGGCCTGCCTGAGAGTAGAAACCCGCGAGTTTTCCGTATCTCGGATCGGAATGGTCGATCGTTTTGAAAAGGTCAATCCATGATTCGACAAATTTCGGCCTTATTATCGATTCGGCGCCTCCATATAGCGGAACGCGGCTTGCCAGGCGCGTAAGCGCCCAGATTTTCTGATCGAGATAATTTCTGCTCGTCCTTATCTGGTCGGCAAGCTTGTTTCCCAGGACAATCTTTCTGTTCATCTCGATGCGTTCCAGGGATCCCGCAAGAAGGATCATTTCCGGCGACTGGTTCTCGCTGTTTCGGACCTGCGGGTAAATCCTGGAAAAAACAAGTTCCTGCTCTTCCTTTCCGAGACCCCCGGCGACCCGCCTCCACATGAGCCACCACTGGTTTTGAATTCGTGACTCCCTTGGAAACTGAGGACCCTGTTTATACACGTTCCAGAGCTCCGAGACCCTGAACGAGTCGAGCCTGTGTCCATATCCGGGTCTCAGCGCGTAGCCTGAAAGGTAGAGCCATGCGCTTTCGTGAGCCTGGGTTTTTCCCCTCCGGTTCATCCCCTCCTTCAGGTGGGGCCACAGGGATCTCAGGAGCTTTGTATCCCAGTTTTTTCTTTCGGTGCCGAAGATCG
>JADFZC010000834.1 GCA_015232735.1 Oligoflexales bacterium
GGCGCTCATGTAATTTATGACGCCCTTGGTAAACTCGGGTATGGCCTTTTGCCGTTCAAGGATAGCCGTCTTCTCATAATGGACTTTTCCGCCCTTGGCCAGGTCCAGGATCTCGGCCTCGGAATATCCCTCCTTTTTCCCGTAGACGGCAAGGGTGGTCTGGTTGAGTATCTTATAATATTCCGCCTTGTTTGCAGGGTCCTTGACCCAGGCAAGCGCCTTGAACCAGCCCTTGAGGAATTTCACGACATCCTCCTTGTCCATGCTGTTGTACAGGCTTTTTTTCACGCATATGCCCTCGGGCATCACGCCCGGGAAATCAGCTGTCGTGAATTTCAATACGCCTTTTTTCTCAGCCACCACCTGCGAGGCGATTGGATCAAATATAATTGCCGCGGCAAATGTGTTGTTGCTGAGGACCTTGCCAAGCAGCTCCGGCCGGCTGAGCTGGCGCTGCTCGACATCCTTTATCTTCAGCCCTATCTTGTCGGTCACCCTCTGCAGAAAATAACCGGTCGCGGCATTGATCGAATAAATTCCGATTTTCTGGCCTTTGAGCGCCGCCCCGAGGTCTTTTCCCGATTTGACCGTGGATTCGATCTTGTTCGACACGATAAACTGATCGCCCCCGTCAGACCAGTCGTGTTCATAGAGAAGCGCCAGGTCTGAGCCTTCGTTGATCATCTCGATGGCGTTGCCAAACATGATGAGGACGAAATCAACGCGTTTCTGCTTTACAGCATTCAGGGTGTCATTGTACTCGTTTCTCTCCTGTACCTGGACATTGAGCCCTTGCTCCTTCCAAAAACCCTTGATATTGGCAACATTGATGGGACCCCATGGAATCCAGCCGGCACTGCTTCCAAAAATGTAGGTTTTTTCCTCCTTGGCACTAGCTGTCAGGGCGGTCAGCATTATGGCGATTGCCAGGAAACATCTCATATTCTCCTCCTTCTGTTAATTCTAGAGTATGACCAAAAAAATATTACGATAATTCTAAAACTCTTTTGACTGCTCCTACAAAACTTGGCTCATTCATGGGCTTGACGATCCACCACAGCCGCCCCAGGGACCTTCCCGTTTCGATCATCTTGTCCCCGGATTCTGTGGTGAACATGATGATCGGGGTGTTGGAATACTTCTGGCTTTTCCTGAGGCGTATCGACACCTCGAGTCCATTGATTCCAGGCATGTGATAATCTATGATGAAAAGATTAATGGTATCATCTTCCGCTATCTTCAGGGCCTCTTCACCGGTGCTCGCCTCCAGCAGGACATGGTTGGAACTTGCGAGTACACCCTTGACCTCCTGCCTGACCTCGTTGGAATCATCTATTATTAGCACCTTGCTCATAAAAAGTTCTCCATCTATTGTTAGGGATGACATGTTTTTTGTCAATATGTTCAACTTGCCAGAGACAATTTAGCCTGTTCATTATTCTTTGATATTCTAAGGACCAGCTGGAACGGACGACAGCCGTTTTCATCCCGGTTGGCGATAAACTCAATATCTACCTCACCCCCCTGGCTTTTTATCAGCGAGCTGATTGCGGCCATGCCAACGCCGCGGCCTGATATCTCGGTGATACGCTTGGCTGTCGACACTCCGTAAAGGAAGATACAGGATGCGATATCCTCATCCGATTTCAATCTTTCCGTCGGGACGGTATCTATGGTCCTGGCTTTCTGCTCGATGGCCTTCAAATTAAGTCCCTGTCCGTCATCCAGTACCTTGAGCGTGATGTCATCTTTGCTCTCATGGCACTTGATCTGGATCTGCCCACTTGTGACCTTCCCTTTCTCGCGCCTTCTTCCTTCATCCTCCAGCCCATGGTCCAGGGAGTTGCGCAGGCAGTGCATGAGGATGTCCTTCAGTGCGGAGGCCCTCTTCCTGTCAAAGACGACACCCGGCGATTCGGTGAGAATCTGCGGATTCGGTTTGTTGAGGTATTTTGCAAGTGACGGCAGACCGATTTTAATCTCCTCGACGATATCCCCCAGGGTCACATCCTGTGAACGTTCGAGTATCTGTTCCATCTTTTCAAACGCCAGGAAAACATCCCTGTCGGATCCGGGATTGAGCTTATCGATGATATCGAGACATGCGGAGATGGCCTCGTTTGTCTTGACGCTTTGAGGGGATATGAATTTTGACAGTTTTTCGTCCATCACCATCTGGTAGTGTATGACAATGTTTTCAACCTTGTTGATATCATC
>JADFZC010000835.1 GCA_015232735.1 Oligoflexales bacterium
GAGGATTGCACTCAATCTACAATAACCATGAATGCATTAAGAGCGGACGAGGCAGATTATCAAACGGAATTTTTACCTCCACAAAATCAGTGTCTTGAAATGAACAAACCATGGATGGTAGAAAGTGTTGTTCCTAATGTTCCAAATAATTTTCAATGTATTAAAAGAACATCAAATGGACAATTAAATGTGATGTGGGGAGAGGAAAGGTTTACAATCAAAACAACTGTGGCTCGTGAAAGTGGAAAAATACTTTATGGAACCCAGGAAAACAGACTTACCCTTAAAATGAAGATTGGATGTGATGCAAATCTTGAAAACTGCCAAGTTGAAATGCCATATTCAATTTTAAGAACACAAGAATTGAAGCTTGATAGTATGTAGCAATCAGGTAGACCGGCCTATTATAGATCCTCTAATGATCTCTATAGCCCAAGTTTTTTGATGCGATATCGTGTTTTTGGGAAGTATTTTTGTTTCGGGATCCGTGCTGATTTTGCGAGTCTATTCGTTGGCAGCCTGTTTTCTTTTTTCCTTTTTTACAACCTGGTATTTGATTTTCCCTTTTTTGATCCATACTTCAACGCGATAATCATCAAAATCAAGAAACTGATAATCCTGTTTTTTGTCAACATCATCAAATTCAACTCCGAGCAACTCCCCAGTTTGAGAAAACCAACCGACACCTATTTTGTTTCCGGCATCTACAGCATATCCGTAAGGTCCCGGATAAAAATATATTGAAAGCGGTCCCGAATCACCAATTACTCTAAATGATATCTCAGCCAAGCGTGTCATATCTTCACCTTTTTCAGACCCTTATGCGGGTTCCTGATGTTATTCCCAGTTAGATACATGCTTGTGAAAAACGCACCGTCTTTTGTTATTTTCACTATTGCTACAATATAATTCCGATTTTCCACACGATAGAAAACACGGTACTCTTTCGGCGCTTTTGTATTATCAGTATATACCTCTGATGGATCTCGTAGAACCTGTTCAAGCAGTTCTAAAAAAATACTGCGTGGAAGCCATGGAAAATGCTTTAATAGAGCATGGCGCAACTCCTGCTCTCCAACAACAACCCTTTCTCCAGTAGCAGCTGTTATTACAGCTGCTATTGAACGGATTAACATAGTCCTTCACCCTTGTTTTTCATCACATTGATGAATTTAATAGAATACTTCGCAAGAGTCAAATGTGGTTTTTCTCTTGAAACGCAATGCGTGCCTTTGCGTCATAAAAAACTTCAGGAAAAACTCGGCGGCACTGAAACCGACATTCTAAGGACTGCCTTGATTTGTCTCGAACAGAAAGAAAACAAATCATCTTAAATGTTTTTCTCCTAATTCCGGTAATTATATGGTATGTTAAAGTATCATATTTGGGAAAAAAATGGACATAGCAAGAAAAAAAGTTATCCAGAAGCTATTAACATGGAGGGGAGCGTCGAATCGTCAACCCTTGATTCTTAGGGGTGCAAGGCAGGTTGGTAAAACGACAATTGTATCCATTTTTGGAGCCGGGAATTTTAAAAAAATGCATACCTTGAATTTTCTCAAGGATAAGCTTGCGCACACCATTTTTGCAGAATCGTTGTCCCCAAAAAAGATAATTGAAGGCATCAATGCTTTTTTAAGAACAACGGTTGATACAAGAACTGACCTGCTTTTTCTTGATGAGATCCAGGAGTGCTCCGCTGCCCTCACTTCCCTGAAATTCTTCAGGGAGGATATGCCGGAACTTGCTGTGATTGCTGCCGGAAGTTACCTTGGGATAATGAAAAATGAAGCGGCTTTTCCTGTCGGTAAGGTTGATTTCATGACAATGAACCCGCTTGATTTTCCCGAGTTTCTTGAATCCTTTGACAGTAATCTTTTTGGTTTTTATGAAGAATTCAATCCGTTTTTAGGTTTGCCGCCTGATGGAAGAATCGAACATGTGCCCCAAATCCAGCATGCCAGATTGCTTGAAGCCTTGCGACTATACTGGGTAACAGGGGGATTACCGCAATCGGTTGTGGATTTTCTGTGTAAATTTTCAGAATCCTCGGATGTAGTATCGGCTGCAAGAGTTTCCCAGGAAAGGCTCAGGAATCTGGTGGAAAGTTACCAGGCGGATTTCAGCAAACATGCCGGAACTGTAAATGCCAATCACATTATACGTGTTTTTTCAGCGGTTCCCGAACAACTAGGAATTGCGCAGGATGAGTCAGTA
>JADFZC010000836.1 GCA_015232735.1 Oligoflexales bacterium
CAAATCCATAAAAGCAGCCATATCCCATCTGTTTCAAATATCCCTTTTTTTTGTAATCCTTTTTGCCGGACAAGGTTTTTCGTTTGAAATATACCGATTTGTAGACAATTCCTGCAAATCGAAGACTGGAGTCATTGTCAATATCGACGATGAAAAAATATACCTTTTGACAGTGGACGGGAGGTACGAGGCATTACCCCGAAAAGATGCTGATTACATTCTTGTGTATAACGTCATCAACAATCCCATTGCAAGCGTGGATCTCACGGGTGACCTGAAGGAGATGCTCAGGGAGGTCTATGTCTCGAATGTGGAAACCCCCGCAATAATCGGATGGCCCATCCAGTTCGTGGAAAATCTGATCGTATTTTTTGACCTTCAGGGTAAAAGCAACCTGATCGACCAGGACAAGCTTCTTGCCATCAAGCCTTCGCTCTCGACGCCAGGCAAGGTCATGAAGATACAAAACGCGACCCCGATGAACTTCAGCCTCGGCAACAACCTCTCCGAGTGCAGGGAAAATCCTGAGGGAAATACGGTTCAGCCGACCAGAATGATTAGCGACAAGATCAGAGTCAACAAATTCCTGTACGGATATGAAAAGGGTTTCTCCGACCTTAAGCGCTTCCAGCGGAGGACACGTTTTTATGCGCGCCCTTTTCTTTTTGATAAAACAACCAGAATCGGATTTGCGATAACGAACAAGGAATATCTGCAGGAGCCGTCGAGTCCTCTAATCCCCTTCTACATCCAATGGTCCAACGGGCGCCCGTACAGCCATCAAAGCGTCATTTCGGTCGGATAC
Organism: Oligoflexales bacterium; assembly: GCA_015232735.1. The sequence continues at coordinate 806 of JADFZC010000836.1, forward strand.
AAGCCGGTCGAGTGGCTTCCCAATGTGGAGCCTGTCTTCGCGGCGCGATCTGACCTTAAACTTCATTTTTTCCACGCATCCCTGGCCGGAAACCTGATTGCCCTGCCGGCCGGAAGAAGCTACATGGTCGAAAGCAGAATGCTCCTGAATGATTTTTTCCAGGAGCTCGGCAATAAGGACGCGACTGTACTGACCCACTTCAACTACCTGGCGCTAAGCGGCGTGGATTTTGAAAATTATTCAATAAGCCTCGGCATATTCTATCCGCTGTTCGCCGTGGCGGCGGACGGATATTTCAAGGAAATCCTGGCCACCAAGTCGGCGGTTGCAACAAGGTTCATGTACACTACGGCTTCTTCCCGCTTCAAGCTGATCTATTCATCTTCAGACGCCTCTTCATCGTCTCCTGATGAACGGGAAATCAGGATAAAACCCTCAAGTGAAATGCAGGGAGGTGATCCGGTCATTACCAGCAACCCGATTGTCAATTCAATGGAAAGGTTCAAATTCAAGTCTTTTTACGTGAGGACAGGACTTGATCTCGACATCAATGCCGATCTAAGGGCAGGTCTTGACGAGGTGTTTCTTGATGCAATCTATGAAGATGTCCTGTACGGCAGGGAAAGCCGCATCCGTTTCAATCAATACACCACTGCGACCTATGTAAGACAGCAGTTCGGCAACTATGTAGCGCTTATAGGATACCTTAACCTGATATACAGAACATATGACGACAAAATAGGAAATGAGAATGACAGAAATAAAAGCGCCAGGCTTTCAGGCTCCGTGGCGGTTGAATTTATGCTCTAGAATATGGCATATTTTACTCGCAGCAACCCTTGTGACAATGGCCTCCGGGGCTTTAGCCGTAAATTTGAAGGCAGTCTATTATGCCAGCTGCAAGCGCGAGATAGGGGTCATAGTCAATGTCGATGAAAGCAATGTGGCAATCCTTTCCCTGGACGGAACCATAAAAACAATTTCGCGATTCGATATAATCTATCTGGCGTATTATCCGGTCGGCGAACTCCCCATAGCTGAAGTCACAAACGGCGACAGGCAGAGAGGCATATCGGTAAAAACTCTTTTCAAGGATGAGATCGTCGATCTTGTCAAAGGCTGGCCGGTCGACTTTTCAGAGGAAAAAATCTCCTTCCTCTCCCTCGACGGGCAGGAAACCGTCATTGACCGGGACAGCATATGGGGAATAGAAGTCTCCGAGTTCGCAAAGGTGCTTAAGTTTTCATCCAGCCCAAAAACCTACGAATATGTTCATCCCTATCCGTTCAGCAGATGCCCGGCTGAAAAGCTTGCCGGCTCTGTCAAAGGCGTCGTCTACCCAGGACAGATTTTGGGAGACAGGCTGATTATCAAAAATGAGCTTGACCGTCTCATGGCAGGTTACGAGAAG
>JADFZC010000837.1 GCA_015232735.1 Oligoflexales bacterium
AAGCTTTCACATATACTGATGAAAGCCATATTCAAATTTATTGAAGAAAGAAACGGTATAACGGAACTTTTCCTTGAAGTGAGGCCTTCCAACAAATCAGCGTTGAAACTTTATCAATCTTTTGGTTTTATTAAAGTCTCGATCAGAAAAAAATATTATTCCGACGGTGAGGACGCGCTCATTCTGAAAAGGGAGTTCGCCCGTATCTGATCGGATGGAAGGAACGCTTATGCCTTCATCCCCAAAAGATATAATCTGGATTCAAACGAGTTTTCTCGGGGACATCATAGTCAATACCGGAGGTATAAGGCTGATAGGCGGTCATTTTCCCAAGGCAAGGCAGCACTTCGTTACGACGCAGGTTGGAAAACAGGCGCTTTTTGGCCAGCCTCTCATCGATAGCATTACGGTTTTTGACAAAAGCGCCAAAAATCAGGCAGGCGCCTTCAAAAGGGTCAAATCAGCTCTTTTGGAAAAGGGGGCGCTTGGCGATGGCTCAGTTATTCTGCAGCCGCACAGGAGCATGCGTTCCAGCCTTCTGGCAAAGTATCTTGGCGTTCCTGTCATCACCTACAGGGAGTCTGTCCTTTCATTTTTGACAGCGGATGTGAGAGTTGACAGGGTTGCCCTTTTCCATGAAGCCGTTCGCATAGCCTTGCTTGCGGAGCCTCTCGGTATAGCAAGGGAGGATATACTTAAGGTCAAACCCTGGCTTTCGCCTTTGGAAGGGCCGCCCGACTCTGAACGGAATGAGCTGTTAAAGGATGGAATGGATGATAAAAGCGCCCTTTTCAGTTTTCTCTCGTCGCCAAGAGGAAAAATTGTAGCGTTGGCACCAGGCAGCGTTTGGGGCACAAAAAGGTGGGAAGCAGAAAATTTCATAATACTGGCTGGAAAGCTTGTGGAGCGTGATGACGTTTCTGTTATTCTTATCGGGAGCTCTGCCGAAAGATCCCTCACGGACAGGATTATGAACGAAGTCAGGCCGGATAAAGGCCGGATATGGAATATGGCGGGAAAGACCACCCTGGACGACTTGCGGTTCATTTTTCCGAGGCTTGATCTTCTTGTCTCAAATGACAGTTCCCCTGTGCATTATGCTTCGGCCTTCAACGTTCCGACGGTGGCGGTTTTTGGTTCCACTGTTCCTCAGATGGGATTTGCGCCTCTGGCCGATAAAAGCGTTTCAGTCGGAATAAATCTCGATTGCAGACCGTGCAGCGACCACGGTCCGGACAAATGCCCTAGGGGGCATTTCAGGTGCATGAAAGAGCTTTCAGCCGATATGGTTTATGACAGGTGCGTTGAAAGGCTGTAAGAGCCTGTCTGTAAGTTTTTTTATTTCTGTTTCTGTTTGGCAGGTTTTAGGCGGTCGACCCCGGAACAGGCTTTGACGTATCCTTCATCGCAAGCCTTCCGGTAAAGAGTTCTGGCCTCTTCAGTCTTCTTTTCCCTTTCTGCAAGCAGCGCAAGATTAAGGCATCCCCTCATATTGCCGCTTTCGCAGGTCTTGCCGTACAGGGACCTGGCTCTTGTGGGATTTTCCTCCTTTTCGTTGAGAATCACCTGGAAATAGCATGCGTCCAGAATGCCGGCGTCACAGGCTCTTCCATAATTGCTTTTGGCTTCCGACAGGTTTTCCTTTTTGTCTTCCATTATCGCATAGCGATAGCAGCCGTTTGTATGGCCTTCCTTGCAGGATTTTATGTAAAGGGCATTCGCCTCTGCGAGTCTTTTCTTCTTTTCCTCGATTAAACCGAGATTAAAGCAGCCGTCGTTTATTCCTCCATCACATGCTTTCCTTAAAAGAACCTCTGCCCTATCCATGTTTCCATCTTTAAGTTCAACGAGGCCGAGAAAATGACACTCCCTGTTATTGCCTCCTTCGCAGGCCTTCCTGTTTTCAGAAAGATCACTGATGACCGTATCAGCCATGGAACTTAATGGTGAAATGATATTAAGCAGAACGAAAATGTTTTTAAATATTGACAGCATTTTTCGGGTCTTTCTTATAGCATTTTCTACTTTGTTCCAAACAGCCTGTCTCCGGCATCCCCGAGTCCAGGCACGATATATCCGTCTGAATTTAACTTGTCATCTATTGCGGCTGTATAAATCGGAATCTCAGGATGTGCTGTGTGGAACACCTTTATTCCTTCAGGTGCTGCCAGAAGACAGACGAACTTGATTGACCTTGGATGGACCTGCTTG
>JADFZC010000838.1 GCA_015232735.1 Oligoflexales bacterium
GATTTTCCGACGACGAGCAACGCCGAGTCATGGCTTTTTCAACAGGCTCTAAAAAAGTCTTGGTTTGGAGACAAAACATGAAACTTGCAATAGCATCGGATTTGTCCGGTTTCTCCCTTAAGAATTCCATAATAGCCCACTTGAGGGAGAGTCATCAGGATATTGAGCTTTTGGATTTCGGCATCGAGTCCGAGCAGGGGCCAAAGCCGTATTTCGAGCAGGCGCCGAAGGTGGCCAGGGCCATCCAGGACAAGGTCGCCGAGAGGGGAATACTGATTTGCGGAACAGGTCAGGGCATGGCTATCGTTGCCAACAAGCACAAGGGCATATACGCGTGTGTGGTTGACAGCATATTTTCAGGCCAGAGGGCCAAGATCATAAACAACGCAAACGTCATTACCCTGGGCGGCTGGGTAACAGCACCCTTTATCGCAAGGGAGATTGTCGACGGCTGGCTTGAGATGAAGTTCACTCAGAAAATGGAGTTTAAAAGGGACTTTCTGACCTCAGCCTTTAACAAGGTGAGGGAAATGGAGGAGGATCTTTTCAAATAGGACGTGTCTTTTTTTGGCAGAGCCTGAGAGCCTGTTGAAAAAGCCGGGAATCAAGGCGCGAGGAGGAGGAAAACCGGAGTTTACGCGCTGGTAAATGAGGATTTTTTAGGCGACGAGCAACGCCGAGTCATGGCTTTTTTGGGCAGGCTCTGAAACAGTCATTTTTTTAATGCCAGATGTTTTGCTGCGGTAACGATATGTGACAGCCCAAACTCATGTTTCTCGAAGAGATAGTCGAGGGTCGCCACCTCACCGAACTTGTCGGGGACGCCCAGTCTTTTTACTTTTACGGGACAGTTTTCCGAAAGAGTTTCACAAACCGCTCCTCCAAGACCCCCGATGATGTTCTGGTTTTCAACGGTGACGACGGCAGAGGTTTTTCTTGCGGACTTTATCAGGGTGTCGCTGTCAAAAGGCTTGACCGATGGATAGTGAAGAACCTCGGCGTTTACGCCCTCCTTTTCAAGATGCTCGGCCGCTCTTAGTGCAAACTGGGTGGTGAAGCCCGTCGAAACTATTGTGACATCGCTTCCGCTTCTCAGAGTCCTGGCCGACCGCGGATCGAAGTTGTATGAACTATCCGTAAGAGTGGGGACCTTAAGCCTGATAAGCTGCATGTACGCAGGCTGCGGGTTTTTCACCATATGCTCCATCACGCTTTTCAGTTCGATGGGATCGCATGGGCTGTAAACGTGCATGCCGGGCATTGCTCTCATGATGGCAAGATCCTGCAGGCACATGTGGGTTCCGCCGTTTGGCCCCTGGGTAATCCCCGGCGCCGTCCCGACAATCTTCACGTTGTTGCCTGCATAGGCCACGCTGATGGTTATCTGGTCGTAAACCCTTCTTGTCGCAAAACAGCTGAACGATGCGCAAAACGGTATTTTCCCTTCGCTGGCAAGGCCCGCGGAGACCGATATCATGTTCGCCTCGGCTACCCCGACGTCAAGGAAATTTTCCGGAAATTTTTCCTTGATCACCTGGAGCGTCCCTGTAGCTTTCGCCAGATCAGCCTCGATGCACATCACGTTCCTGTTTTTTTCAATCAGTCCCGCGAGAATTGTCGCATAGGCCTGATTCATGTTCATGTCAGATAGATTCATGTCTGTTCTCCCTGCTGCTTAGTATGGCAGCTCTGTTTTGTATTCGAGGGCATCCAGGTACTTCTTGTGGGTCGCCTCATCAGGGCACTGGATATTGTGGCTTGCCGCCTGGTTTTCAAATATGGGATGCCCCTTTGCCTTGACCGTGTGGGCGATTATCATCGATGGCCTGCCTTTAACTGATTTCGCCTTTTGCAGCGTATCGTATATGCTGTCAAAATCGTGGCCGTCAATTTCGAAGAGTTCCCAGCCGAAGGCCCTCCATTTGTCTGCCAGTGGTTCCAGCGAAACGATTTCATCGGTCCTGCCGTCTATCTGAAACTTGTTGTAATCGCAAATGGCGATCAGATTGTCAAGCTTGTGATGGCCCGCGAACATGGCTGATTCCCAGATCTGTCCTTCGTTGCTCTCGCCGTCCCCGATTACTGCGAAGACGTGGTAGTCTTTTTTGTCAAGCCTGCCGGCCATAGCGATTCCCGCCGCGCACGAAAGCCCCTGGCCGAGCGATCCTGCTGTTATGTCCACGCCAGGGGTCCTGATCTGGTCGACGTG
>JADFZC010000839.1 GCA_015232735.1 Oligoflexales bacterium
AGGGCATAAGGCTTTTTTGTCCGGATGTTCTTTTTACCACCAGCCCCAACTGCCATCGCTGCATCCCCAGCCGCCGCCCCACGGACTGCCGCCGCCGCCGCATCTTCTGCCGTTGGCGTCAACACCGCCGCCGCCGCCGCCCCACGGACTTCCGCCGCCGCCGCCACTGGCATTGCCACCTCCCCACCATGGTCCCCCCAAGCCGCCGCATGATGCGCTAATCCACCTGGCGCAACCATTTTCACATCTCCATTTTTGATTCCACTTGCAGGTTTCCTGTCCTTCTGAGGCACCGATGGCATCACATCTCAAACCATCGTTATTGTACCCCCTGCAATCAGTTGTACCGCCTGAATCACCAGCCGGTGCGGCAGGCGCATCTGCGACAGGTCCAGCAGGTGTCGTTGTTGCTGCAGGTGGTGTCGTTGTTGCTGCAGGTGTCGTTGTTGCTGTAGGTGTCGTTGTTGCTGCAGGTGTCGTTGTTCCTTCAGGTGAAGTCAGGGGCTTGTCCATAGTGCTGTCTACAGCAGCCGTAAAGGAAAAGGCTCCTTCATCACAGGTCCATATGTTTGTTTTCCCATCTGTTTCCGGCGTGACTTTACATTTTACCTTATCATCTTTTTTATAAACTTTTTTGCTGTTGTCCACCATGGCTTCATGCTCTTTATTATCATCACAGGCCAATTTCAAAGTAAACAGTTTGTCTGATGTTGCTGGATTTGCTGCAAGCAACCGTAATTTTGCGCCAGTGGATGGAATCTCGCTTACGCTGCCCACAACACACTCGTAAGTTTTTTCAGCACCATCATCGGCCGAAATCCTGGAACCTGAACCGGAAAAACATCCGCCGATCATTGTCATACTTGACAATGCCGCAGCTCCACACCAAATAACCTTTTTCTTGCATAAAAAATCGAATTTCATAAAATTTTTATCCCCCTGAAAAGTTGTCCATATCGTTTTGATATTTGCCTAATGGGCCTTACACAAAGTCGATCTGATTAAAACGTTTCTTGTCTGTTGCACAGCCACCTTTACTATCGCGAAAAAAGAATCAAATCCATTTCCCAAAAACTTGCGCATTTTGCTGCTATGCAAAAACATGTCCCAAAAATTTTAAAAAAAGCTCTATGTCGATAATTGTCGCTACTCTTTTGAAATAAATAGAAAAAAGCCTGTAAATGATAGAATTCGGCTGAGACCCCGGAAACACCCGGGGACAAAATACAGACATTATGACGACAAACGATGTCATCAATCGATACGGGGGGCGGAGGACTATACCCAATCAAATCCAATTTGCGAAAAAAAAAATTGATCCGCGATCAGGCAGGTATCAGATATCAGGGGATCTGGGACTTAAGACATGCCTTATAATTTTTTGGGAGCTATCTTCTTTATTTTCCCATTATCTGAGTCGCTTACTATCAGATTACCTTTATTGTCAATTACAATGCCCTTGGTTGAGTCAAAATTTGAGCTCTTTGCATCATCACCACTGCTGTCTCCGCTTCTCTCGCTGCCAGCAAAAGTGTGGACATTCCCTGAAGGCGTAATCACTTGAACCCTGTTGTTATTCTCATCACAAACGAAGATTGCTCCATTTTTGCTGGTGGTAATGCCGTTAGGATTATTAAAATCTGCATTACCCTTGGTTCCATTTTCGGACCCACCGGATGACTTTGCCGTGACATTGCTTACTTTCGCATCTTTTGTTTCACCCGAAGCGGGTATCTCAATTTTCATAATATTATTGCTGCTTTTGTTTTGATCTGTGGTGTACAGGGTAAGCGATTTGTCAGGATTTGTAACGAGAGAAAGTCCTTGTGGCTCAACCGGCCTAGTCCCTGTTGCCGAATTAAGGGTCAGATCTATCGGCGCACCTGGATTTCCGTTGCTGACAGGTATCTTATATACCCCAGAAGCACCTTGATCTGCAACATAAAGGTTACCTGAACCATCGACTGCAATCCCCGTCGGGTTTTTGAATTTGTTATCTACAAAAGAGGTGACAGTTGCCTTCCCGGCTGTATCAACCTCAATCTTCTTTATAGATCCATCTATAGAATTCGATGCAGTTGATGGTCCGCTATCAGCCACATACAATACTGTGTTGGACCCGCTGGCTGCCGTTATTATTCCTTGAGGATTGGATGATGATCCCAGATTGGCTATTACTGTCGTTTGACCATTCGGGGTTATCTGTTTT
>JADFZC010000840.1 GCA_015232735.1 Oligoflexales bacterium
ATAATTTTTTTTTTTTTTTTTATGATGTTGCCATTGACCTTGGCACCGAAAACACCCTCATCCGCTGCAGTTCTTCAAGGATCGTTGTGAACGAACCTTCATGCGTCGCCTTGAAGGAAGAGGCCTCGGGACAGAAAAAGATCCTGGCCGCAGGGCAGGAGGCTGTAAGAATGATAGGAAGGGTTTCAAACAATATCAGAGTGATCTGGCCCCTTTCCAATGGGGTAATAATAGACCAGACTTCCGCCATCCTGATGGTGAAGGCTTTTTTGAGCCGTTTCAATTATCCAATGCTTTTTCGCCCCAGAAGAGTCGTCATATCAGCTCCGCACTCCATAACAAATATAGAAAGACGAACATTTCTGGATCTTGGAATGGCGCTGTCTCCGCGTGAGACAAATATTGTCCCTGAACCTGTCGCCGCAGCTCTTGGCTCTCATATAAATATTTTCGGCCCCAAAGGATATCTTGTGGTGGACATTGGCCGCGGAATACTGGAAGCGGTGGTCATTTCCATGGGAGAAATAGTTGTCGGAACATCTTTAAGGCTCAGCGGAAGAACGGATTGCGATAGGATCAAAGCGACTGTACACGAATCTCTGCAGATTGAAATCTGCCAGTTCGAGGCGGAAAAGATAATGAGGACTCTTGAATCATCCTCCCCCCCGCCTGATTTGATTGAAATAAGAGGGATGAATTTCATCACAGGGCTTCCCGTAAAAACGTGGATATCATCAAGCCTTTTGGAGCCGGTTTTAAAACATAAGTTTGCTGATGTTGAAAACTGCCTTATGGAACTTTTGGAACAGACCCCGCCTGAACTTGCCAGGGATATTGCCGAAACCGGAATATTTTTGACCGGAGGGGGCTGCCTTTTTGGAAATCTTCCCGGCTATCTCGAAGGCCGTCTCGGGATTTCGGTACATTATGTGAAAAATCCGCTTGAATCCGTGGCAAGCGGAAACTTGCGTCTTATAACGGAGCCCGGTCTCGGCAATGATAAACTTTTTGTCAGCATGATTTCCTGAGAATGGAATTAATTGATGCGATCTGGACGCAGATGGCGACCACCTCCATGGCTGTCCATATTTCTTGAAGAGTAGGCATTGAAGGCGCAATTCTAATGTTTCTGTCCCTCGGGTCTTTGGAATACGGATAGGTGGCGCCGGCATTTGTAAGTTTTACTCCTGCCTCGGCAGCTAGCCTTACGGTCTCTCTGGCGCAGCCTTCCAGCGTGTCCAGACTGACAAAATATCCGCCCTTCGGACGGGTCCAGCTGGCAATTTTCTTTCCTGACAATTCCCTTTCAAGCACCTCGTCGACAGCGTCGAACTTTGGCCTGAGTACGGCGGCATGTCTTTCCATATGCCTGTGAATCCCATCAATGTCGGAGAAGAACTGAATATGTCTCTGGATATTGATTTTGTCCGGCCCGATTGTCTGCGCCGAAAGATGTTTCTTTATATTCCCGCTATTTGCCCTGCTGGCTGCAAGCATGGCCACGCCGGCACCTGGAAAGGTTATTTTTGAGGTTGATCCGAATATTATGGGGCGATTTGGATTGCCGGCCTTCTGCGAGGCTCTCAGAAGGTTTTTCTGGCTTATGAAACCCAAAGGCTCAAGGTAATGGACCGTATAGGCATTGTCATAAAAAATCCTGAAATCGTCTGCCGCGCATTTCATTGCTGAAAGCCTTTCTATGACGCTGTCCGAATACACTGTACCTGTAGGATTTGAATATTTGGGAACACACCAGATTCCCTTTATTGATGCATCCTGTCCCGCGAGGGATTCAACGGCATCCATATCGGGGCCATCCTCTTTCATGCCCACGGGAATCATCTTTATTCCAAGACTTTCACATATAGTAAAATGCCTGTCATAACCGGGACATGGGCAGATGAACCTGACTTCATTCCCTTTCCCCCAGGGTTTATTGACCGGCGGAACGCCGAAAAGCATCGCTCTCACCATGGAATCATACATCATGTTCAGGCTTGAGTTGCCGCCAATGATGATTTCGTCATATTCAACTTCCAGGTATTTTGAAAAGAGCATTTTTGCTTCCTTGAATCCATCGAGGCCGCCGTAATTTCGCAGGTCCGTTCCGTCCTCAAGCACAAAGCCACTAGGCAGAGGATATTTTTGAAGCTCCATGGACAGTTCCAGCTGCTCTGCGGAGGGTTTGCCCCTTGTCATGTCAAGATTT
>JADFZC010000841.1 GCA_015232735.1 Oligoflexales bacterium
GTCGCAAATCACGACAAGGGCGTGAAGGGCCGGATTGTTCCATGGCGCCTTTGCCAAGTTCATTCCGCCGGTCACGGTAATAGGGTGGCTTGACAGAAATGAGAACGCATCCTTGAGATCCGCGACGAGGCCGCTGCAAAGCAGAAAAGCGAGGGGGACCACGGGAAAGCAGGTATAGACTTCCATAAGAAGACGTTTTTGGCGAAGTTCTCTGGCTATGGAAATGCAGGCCTGCCGCCCGGCCTCTTCAATGACTCTCTTTAAGTGATCATAAGCGGCGATTTGATTCAGACTGCCGGGACCGTCAGTCGAAAGGGATTCAACCGCCACACCCGAAAGTTCCAAAGGCGTAAGCGAAGTTCCTATGACTTTTTTGACATCAGAAAGATCTTTCCCGTGGCAAACAAGTATTCCTCCTTCGAAATCGATTACCGGATTGGCGCAATCGACCCCCCTGAACAGCGGAGTTACGGGACAAAGCCAGCTTTCATGGTACACAGGCTCAAATCCCCGCATTTTCCATGTGTAAAGGTAGTTTTTAAAAAGGGCGTCGGCAAGTTCACGAAATCCGCTTTCAGTGATGCCGTGTATTTCAATAAACCGCCTTGCCAGACTCGTATAGGCATCTATCAGAGAAATCCCGTCATAGATTTTCATGAGATTTCTCCGCTCCTCGGGACTGTAGCCGGATGAAAGAAAATCCCGCCCGTGGATGAAGACCGCATCGGCCTCCTTCGCGCAAATCAGGCTTTTCGCCCTGTGAAGCGCCTCGACAGGGGCGCACCCCGAACGAAAGTGGTCCTTCTCAAGTTCAGAGTTCCAGAAAGTCCGAAGCGGATCTATCGTGAGGACGCGAACATCCATGCCCGACCTTTTCAGAAGATCGACCTGATGCAGAAGCCTCTCAAAGGCCCCGCGGCCGCCTTTTCCATTTGAACTCCCCCAGGAGACTACTTTTGCAGTCATCATTTCCCCCGAAATTCAGCTTTTCTTTTTTCGACAAAGGCGCGCATTCCCTCGATACGATCATGGCTCTGGAAAAGGCTGGCAAAAAGAGCGCCCTCGTACCTCAATCCATCATCCCTGCCCATGCTCTCCCCGTTGCGTATCGCATCTTTCGCGAAAGCCACGGCAAGGGGGCCGTTTCTTACAATCGCCCTTACAGTCTCAAACGTGCGGGTCAAAAGCTCTTCCGGGGGAAAAACGGCGTTGACAATCCCCCACTCCACTGCCTCGGCAGCCGAGAGCATCCTTCCGGAAAAAACAAGCTCATTGGCCTTCTGTCTTCCGACAAGGCGGACGAGATTCTGCGTTCCCCCGTAACCCGGAATGACTCCAAGTGTTGTCTCGGGGAGGCCTAATTTCGCCTTGCTTGAGGCATAGATAAAATCACAGGCGAGGGCCAGTTCCAGGCCTCCTCCCAGGGCATATCCGTTTACGGCCGCCACAACCGGTTTGGGACACGCACCCAGTTTTTCAAGCATCAGCTGTCCCCGGCGCGCAAACACATGGCCCCCTGATGGATTCATATCCAGCATCTCCCTGATATCGGCTCCTGCCACAAAGGACTTCTCTCCCGCGCCGGTGATGACTGCGGCCCTAACATCCTCCTCGCGTGCAAGCCAGTCTATGGCATGATCCAGTTCCGTGACGAGCTCGTCATTGAGGGCATTGAGACTCTCGGGCCTGTTGATTTTTATGAGCGAAATGTGTTCGGAATTTTCAACGATCAGATTTTTGTATTCCATAAGATTTCTCCCTCCCTGATTATAATCCGTCCCGATGAATTTTGAAATCCCGTCCATTACCGGCAGATATGTTTGCCGATGACCATCCTCAAAACCTCGTTTGTTCCCTCGCCGATGCGAAGCAGCGCGGCATCCCTGTAGAAACACTCTATCGGGTACTCTTTCATCAACCCGTATCCCCCGAAAATCTGCTGTCCCTCCCTCGCGCAGAATTCCGCCGTCTCCGTGCAGCTGAGCTTCGCCATGGCGGCCTCCTTGCCGAACGGGAAATTGTTCTGCCTAAGCCATGCAGCCTTGTAAAGAAGGTTGCGTGAGGCCTCGATCCGCGTGGCCATATCGGCAAGCTTGAAGGAAATAACCTGATGCTCATATAATTTTTTGCCGAACGTCTTGCGTTCTCTTGCATAATCAAGAGCCAGATCGAAAGCCCCTTGCGAGAGTCCAAGTCCCATC
>JADFZC010000842.1 GCA_015232735.1 Oligoflexales bacterium
TATCATAAGCAATTGAAGTCCGACCTCGAAAAATCAATCCTGTCAGCTGAAGATAAAACACAAGAAAACCAGCGGCGTGTCTCCGGCTGAAATGAGGAATATCCAGCAGAAAGGTTTATGCCCTATCAAATCCAATTTGTGGATAAAGAAAGATCTGCGATCAGATATCCGTGATCAGGCAGGTATAAGATATTAGGGGATCTGGAACTGAGGTTGACTTATTATATGCCCAATAGAGCTTCGGCCGACTCAGGACTAAAAGCAGACCCCAAGATATACTGAGGCCGAATAGGTAAGCGTCTGGTTCATGTCAAGGAAATCGCCGGTATATATTTCCGCTCTCTCCATATCCTCGACAGTGCTGTTGTATGTGGTATTCATCCTGTTATAATAGGCTACCTTTATCCAGTCGACGCCAAGTGTAAACCAAGACATGGTCCACTGGTTTCCAATACGGCTTGAAAGATTAAAATAGTCCGATGAAGAAGTAAATTTCGAATATTTTCCATCAACAGATCTCCTTCCGCCTCTTTGCGAATCGATCATTGTGTAACCTCCGCCGACGCCAAGATAAAACGAGTTTCCAAAATAGCGCCTGTAGCTGCCATTGACTTCATTCAGGGTTTCCTTGTCAGACAGAAGGAGTCCGGCGAGGCTGCTTATTCCGGTTGCATTCGAATATGAGACATCAAGAATATTCTGTGAAGAAAGAAGATATTGGCCTGTAAGTGTCGGTCCTGTGAAAACAGTTCCCACACTGGCATAGGAATAAGTCCCGCCGACGAGCGCGGACAAATGTTTCTCCCTTCTTGTCGTTTCACTATCGACTACTTTTGGAGTTGAGGATGCTCTCAAAGACATGGTATGGGACGATTTTGCCTGCTGCTCGTTTTTTTGCTGCGGAGCATTCTGGTCTTTTTGCTGAGCGGCTTCATGAGTCTCATTTTTTGCTATTTTTCGGCCGTTTTTTTTCGGTACCGCAAATGCAGAATTCGCATAACCGGCCGCAAACAGGACAGACACTGTCGATATAAAAAGGAACTTCAATAAAAATTTATCCATTTTTTTCTCCTCATCTCTTACAGAAATATGTGCGTGAACGATCCTGAGATCAATTCTCTTTCCCTTGTGTTTTTTTCAGGTAGCAAATCATGTGCCATTTTTTTTTCTTATCGATGAACATTTCATCAGCCTGGCATAATGTTTGCAAATATTTGAGATACAAAATGGAAAGCCTTGGACTCAGAGTGGTGCAACCATCTGAATATGTATATCTTTATCCTTTTTCAATAGAATGAGGCTCAGGGATGGCTGCGTTTTTTTCATCAAAATTTCATCGCCATGTCGACAATCTGGTCAGAAAAAAGTTTATCTTCTTAATATGTCAATATGTGATAATTCCGTGACAGATCCTTCGTCCTCATTGTTCAAAACATATTTTCGGCACTTTTTCGCCACAGACTATTTGCCTGTGATGATGCAATAATAGTAACTTGTGCAAACTCTCTCAAAATATGCCAAAGCCAGAAAAGCCCGGCACGGCTTTTGCATCAAAAGAAAGATTCCTCATATCGTGCGATGGGTTTTGGAATCTTGATTTTGTTTGAATATCCATCATATTATAGCGATGCTTTAGATTTATCCCGCCGCAGGTTGATTCCAGAAGGAGTACAGGCGGCCGACACAGACTGACGAGTCCAAAACATACATTTGCGAAGCAAAAAAAGGAGGATATGATCATATGATTTTTACAAAAGAAACAGGAATTTTTCTGACACTGCTTCTTGCACTGACCCTGACAGCCGGCGCCTGCGGTAAAGTCAATGTAAAAATGCAGCCATCTGCCCTTAAAAAAATTAGCAAAAACATTGGTAACACCGGGAACGTAGCTTATTCGGCATCACTGCTGCTCCCGTCATTCCCCTACAACATGCTTCCGGTTGAAATAAAAAACATCGGCAGCGGCAAATGCCTTGATGTCCATCAGGCTCTCAAGGCTGACGGGACAAAGGTCGAACAGTACACCTGTCATGCACTGAACAACCAAAGCTGGTACCTTATTCCGAACGGGGATGCAACCTACCAGATACGCGCAGGACATGACGGCAACAGAAACCTCGTTGTCCCAGGGGCAAGCATGGACGACGGTGTGGAACTTGAGATTCAAAATCAGATCAACGACGGACAGATTTTCCTTA
>JADFZC010000843.1 GCA_015232735.1 Oligoflexales bacterium
GTCCGAAAACCCCAATCGTATGGGATATGGAGGGCTATGAAATAATGAAAAAAAGAAGAAACATTTATATAAAATATAAATTTTGATAATAAAAATATAGAGATTCGGTAATTTAGGTTAATCAAACTTAATAAAATAATAAAACCTCCGAATATTTGCTTGTATTTGGAGGTGTTAATGGAATTTGGAAATATAATAAGATGGATTTTGAATTTGATAGTGTTGATAATATTTTATTTATGGGTTCATTTTCCTTTTTTGGAATGAATATATTTAATATATTTCAAGACAAGGTTCAGTCCACTCCTCGATGGTTTCTTTTACCGTGTAAGTCAGATATTATACTCACCCTGTACTTAACAAGCAGGACATCAAGGTGGAACAGAAAAAATTCAATATCATCTCATCCCTCACACCGACCGGGGATCAGCCGGATGCGATAACCGGACTCACCTGTTTGCTGAAGTCCCGGGAGAAACATCATGTGCTTATGGGAGCCACGGGGTCCGGCAAAACCTTCACGATGGCCAATATCATACGGAATCTTGGCCTTCCGACGCTCATAATCGCTCACAACAAGACTCTTGCCGCCCAGCTTTTTACCGAAATGAAAGAGCTATTTCCTGATAATGCGGTGGGATTTTTTATCAGTTATTACGATTATTACCAGCCGGAGGCATATCTGCCTTCGACAGACACCTACATCGCCAAGGATTCATCAATTAACGACGACATTGACAAGATGCGCCATGAGGCGACCATGAATCTTTTTGAGAGAAAGGATGTAATTATTGTCGCCAGCGTCAGTTGCATCTATGGTCTGGGTTCGCCGGAAAGTTATGCCAGCCAGGTCGTGCATGCCGGTAAGGGATTGGAAATCAGCCGAAATGATTTTCTCCGATCGCTGGTCAATATCCAGTACACGCGCAACGACGTCTCTCTTCAGAGGGGAACGTTCCGGGTCAGGGGAGACGTGGTGGATATTCTGCCTTCCCATAAGCGTGACGAGGCTGTCAGGGTGGAGTTTTTGGGGGATGAAATAGAAAATGTAAGGATCATTGACGCCCTTTCAGGCAGGACAAGAAAAGAGGTTGAGGGGCTCACCATTTATCCAAACAGTCACTATATAACTGAACGGGATAACATAAAAGATATAGTCAGGGAGATACTGGAGGATTTGGGTACAAGGCTGAGGGAGTTGAAAAGCCTGGACAAACTGGTTGAATACCAAAGGCTTGAGCAGAGGACCATGCATGATGTGGAGCTGCTTGAGGAACTTGGATTTTGCCCGGGGATCGAAAATTATTCCAGATACCTGACTGGAACGCCCTCAGGGGAACCGCCTCCGACGCTTCTTGACTATTTCCCTGAGGAATTTTTGACAATCATCGATGAAAGCCATATGACTGTTCCACAGATTGGCGCCATGTACAGGGGAGACAGGTCGAGAAAGCAGACCCTTGTTGACTATGGTTTCAGACTCCCGTCCGCCCTCGACAACAGACCGCTCAGTTTCGATGAATTTATGAAAAAGACAGGCAAAATCTTATACGTTTCCGCGACGCCGGGCAGGTTTGAACTGGAAAAAACATCGGGAAAATTCATTGAACAGATAATCCGCCCCACAGGGCTTGTCGATCCCGTCATCGTCATAAAACCTGCAAAAGACCAGGTGCATGATCTGATAGGCGAGATAAAGGAGACGTGCCGTCTGGGCGGCAGGGTTCTTGTCACGACACTTACAAAAAAGATGGCCGAGGATCTAACGGTATATTACCGGGATCTGGGGCTTCCCGTGAGGTATCTCCACTCCGATATCGACAGCATAGAGCGAATGGAGCTGTTAAGGGATTTGAGGAAGGGGGAATTCAGTGTTCTGATAGGCATAAATTTGCTGAGGGAGGGGCTCGACCTTCCGGAAGTGAAACTTGTTGCCGTTCTCGATGCCGACAAGGAGGGATTTCTTAGGTCGAAGTCGTCGCTCATCCAGGTTGTTGGACGCGCTGCCAGGAATGTAGACGGCAGGGCTGTTTTTTACGGGGATCAGGTGACAGATTCGATGAGGGAATGTATCGAGGAAACAGAGAGAAGAAGAAAAAAACAGATCGAATACAACGAGAGGATGGGAATCACGCCCAGATCCATTATTAAAAAAATGCAGCCAGGGCTCAGGGAAATATATGGGCTTGTCTCG